>NZ_BAABGP010000037.1:0-65918 GCF_039541635.1 Microbacterium panaciterrae | reverse complement strand
ACGCCCGCCGCGCTCGGGCTGCCGGAACAGGGCGTCGAGGAGTCCTACTACGCGGCGCTGACGCCGCCCCAGGCCCCGGACGCACCCAGCGCGACGGGACAGGGGCAAGGCACTGGCGACGCAGGTCAGAGCGACGCGGGCGAGGACGACGGCGAGGGGTGCGGATCCGGAGCCGGCGACCCCCGCCCCGCGTGGGAACCGTCCGCCGACGACCCGGCCATGCCGGGTCTGGACGAGGCTCAGGTCAAGATCACCCGCCACAAGGTCGCACAGGACGTCCAGGACGCCGTTTCCCGCTCACGGGGCACGATTCCTGCTGGGATCCGCCGCTGGGCCGCAGACGAGCTCACAGCGCCCACGGTGCCGTGGCGGAAGGTGCTCGCCGGGATGGTGCGCCGGATCTCCGCTCTCACCGCGGGCCGGATCACCTACACCTACACGCGCCCCGGACGCCGCCAGATCCCCGGCATCATCACCCCCGCCATGCGCGCCCCGCGCGTGACCGCCGCCGTCGTCGTGGACACGTCCGGGAGCATGGGCGCCGACGACCTCGCCGCCGCGCTCGCCGAGGTGCAGGGCGTCGTCAAGGCGGTCGGCGGATCCGTGAAGGTGATCGCGTGCGATGCGCATGCGGCGAGCGCGCGCACGGTGCGGTCGGCTCGCGATGTGCATCTGATCGGCGGGGGCGGCACAGACATGCGGATCGGGATCGCCGCGGCCGAGGCTCTGCGCCCCGCGCCGGATGTTGTGGTCGTGACGACGGATGGATTCACGCCGTGGCCGGATCGTCCGACGCGGGCACGGCTGGTGGCGGTGCTCACCCGCCCGGACGCGGCGGCGCAGGTGCCGTCGTGGGCGCGGGTGCTGGTCGTGTAGAACCGCTGCGGGATCCGGCGCGCATGTCGGGTCCCACGGCACCGATGCCAACTCGCAGCGGATTTTGCCATCTTGCGCGGGATCCTCGGAGCAATGTCGGTGGCCCCTGCGAGACTGTAAATGTCAGATCCACAGAACACATTTCGGAGGGCATCATGGGACTGAGGGAACAGATCATCGCAGAGATGGAAGCCGCTGGGGAAACGCCGCGGCCCTCGGTCGTCCGGATCCTGGAACGCCTCCGCGTCCGGGAACTCGACCCGGCCACCGAAGAGGCACAGCGCATCCGCGCCGACATCGCCGAGGACGAGGCGATCAAGGCCGAGGCGCTGGACCGCTGGTTCAAGGGCCGCGGCTACGGCCTCCCGATGCCCAAGGTCGCCACCCTCGTCGCAGAGATCCGCGCCGAGCGCCGCACGGCGGTCACAGCGTGACCGCCACGAGCGGCCACCACGACCCGCTCGCCACGCTCGCCGAACGCACCTGCACCGCCGCGGGCACCACCCTCGACGCCGTCCTCGCAGACCTCCACACCGGCACCCCCGACCCGACCACCCCGCCCGCGATCCGCGCCGGATGGGACGCCCTCGACACCCCAACCCCCCACACCCCGACGGAGCAGCCATGAGCCTCGCCCAATTCACCCTCGGCGCACGCCTGCGCGCACAGCACACCCGCCGCCCCGTCCCCGCCGCCCACTACTCCCCCGCGATCCCCCCGACCGGCGGCATCGCCGCCACCATCACCACAGACGCCGCCCACCTCTACCTCACCGCCACCGACGGCACCACCACCCGCACCGGCACCAACCGCACCGCCCTCGACGCGCTCGCCGCCTACGGCATCGGCATGACCGAACAGCGCCGCCCCCTCATCGTCGCCACCACCGCCGACCTCGCCGCCCTCACCGACCTCGCCCACGCCCACCACGACCACCCCGCCTCCCCCGTCATCGCCTGGTGGGATCAGCGCGCCGACCACCCCGGCACCGACGCCGTCCACATCGCCACCGACACCGCCCGCCACCGCTGGATCCTCGGCGTCCACCCCGACGCCGAACGCACCCCCGACACCTGGGCGCACTGGCTCAACATCACCACCACCGGCCCCCAGCAACTCCTCGACCTCGCCACCCTCACCACCACCGGCCCCCTCCTACCCGGCCTGCTCCACGCCAGCATCCTCGACACCGCCTCCTGGACACGCCACCAGAACCGCACCACCGCAGGCCGCCCCTGGTGGCTCCCCGACACCCGCATCGACGCCGCCCTCGGCCTCCTCGCCCGCAGCCACGCCACCGAATGGTACGAATCCCTCCGCCTCGACGACCCCCGCGTCGCGCTCGCCGCATCGCACGACGGGTCCGTCGTGCCCGCCGTCGTCACCGCGCACGACGAAACCGTCGTGGAACTCATCGCGGATCGTCCGCTGTCCCGGCTCCGCGTCGGGACGAAGATCGCCGGGTGGCGCGGCGACCCGATCAACGCCGGAACCACGGACTGCCTCACCGGAACGATCGACGCCACAACCATCGACCGTGACGCACACCTGCGAATCACCATCACCGACGTACCGCGGCGAGCGCAGATCGCGCCCGGTGACCGCATAACGCTCCGCCCCGCACGCGTAGACCCGAACATGCAGAGCAACGCCCGCACGCTCGCCGCGATGGGCTACCGACGCGGCACGAACTGGATCGCCGGACGCGGCAAGCCCACCACCCGCCGCGGCAACGTCCCCCTCGACGTGATCGCCGCTGCGGCCGACTGACTCCACAGCCCCGAACGTGACCGCTGGGTCAGATTGCCGGATCGCTCGACTTGGCCGCCTTCTCCTCATCGATCACCCAACGGGCCCGCCCGATCATTCCCATGACGCGGAGCATCTCGCCGGGGCTCGTCCCGGGGCCGGGGTACAAGTCTGCCTCGGGCACGCCATCGCGAAGGTTCGCGAACACAGCGCTCGCATCGAGCAGCTGGTCTCGAATCTTCACTCCCGGAGCGAGGAACTGCAGCACCAACTGTTCCTCCGCGGTCAGGGGCTGACCCCGAAGTGGCATGAGCACTGGCCAGTCGGCGCGCGTCAACTTGAACAGCTCAACACGGAAGAGTGCGGAGCGCTTCACCCGCCCCGTTCCCGAAGTAACCTGACCACGCGCCCGCAGCGGATACACGGCTCCCTTGGCTTTCTGCAGGCCGAATGCCGCTTCAGCGCTCTCGACAAGAGGTGCGAGCGGCATAACAAACTCACACGAATCGTTCGGCTCCAGCCGCACTCTCTCCTTCTTCACACCTCGCCCGCGGATTAGCGCAGTACTGACTGCGACCTCATCGACATCCCCCCGCTGGAACAGCAGCGAGGGATCATGCACAGTTGCCGCGGTCCGGCCTCGGTTGATCACCGTGAGCACCACGACATCGATAGCGGGCCGGCCGATGGCCTCCACCACCCGCTGACGGATCGTCATTGGATCGGCAAAGTCCCGTGGCACCGACTTCAAGAGATGAACCCCGTCGGTGTATCCGAGCTCGAGCTTCACCTTTAGCCGGCTACCGCCATAGATCCAGGCCAGGATCGTCCACCCGAGCCCGAGCGCCGCCGCAGCCGCGGTAAGAATCGCTGTCCACGGCACAGGAGGTTCGTTCGCTGACGTGACGTCGTTCACAATCGGCTGCAGCAGCTGCGCAACACACCCGTCGATCATCATCTGCGCGCTCCCGCACTGCGGCTGGTCAGATAGCTCTCCACGTCGAAGTCCTGCAACGGCCACGCGTAGCGGGCACGGGAAGGATGCCGCGGATGGCCGCTCTTGAGCAGGTCACCGATCGACGTCCAGGTGCACCCCTCCGCTACGGATACGAGGCCTTCGAGCATCTGCCACAAGTACGGGCGAACGGCGATCGTCTTGCCCCACGCTGCGAGCAGCGAAAGCCGCCTGCCGGAAAGGAACTCGGCGACCCGCCTCTCGTTCTCAGCCTTCAGAGCAGGGTCGAAGGCGGCGTGCATGCCATGAGGGTCGGTCGAGCGCTGCGGGTAAAGGTTCAGCATGACCCAGCTGTCGAAGCCGTTGCGCTGCGCGAATCCCGCGACCTTCGCCACGGTGAGATCGGGATCCCCGGGCTCCGCGGTGCTCGGGTTCACCCCGACGCACACGAGCGGGTTCTGCCCTGCCGTCCCCAGAACGAACCGCGCCGTGTTGTCGCCGTTCCGCTCGTAGATCCAACCCTCGCCCATGCTGCCGCCTCCGCTCACACCGTACCGGCCGCGCTCGCCACGGCATCCACCGTTTGCCTGCGGCGTGCGCTCGCCGCAGGCATCATCGTCGTATGTCTGAGATCGACATCGGTGCTGCGGCGCCGGAGTACGTGGCGGATGTGGCGCGTGCGGTACTGGCCGTTGAGCACCTGCAGTTCCGGACGACCGAGGTCGGCGCGATTATCGTCGGGTGGCTGCGGGCTGCGCACGATCAGATCCTCGCGGCCGCCGAGCTCACTGCGGCTGGTCACGGTACCGCGGCGGCGCCGAATGTGCGCTTGGTGTTCGAAGTTGCGATCCGTCTCAATTGGCTGCGCGGCCTCGATGATCGCGCAGCGGGGTTGCGTGCGCAGTTCGAGGAGGAGAACAAGCTTCTGAGCAAGCATCCGGATCATCTCGCCCGCATGGGGCTCCCTGCGGATACGGAGGGGCTGGTGCTCCCTGACCCGGCGGATCTGAGCAGCTTCGGTCCGCTCGATGAGAGCCTCGCCAGCGCCGCTCGCGCCGTGGCGAATGCTGCGAGCGCGTCGCGTTTCGCCGGGGGCTACTACCACGCCTGGTATGCGTCGAGGCAGTACGCGCACCCAACGATGCGCATGGCGCGCGCCTATGCGCCACGATCGTCGTTCGGCCTCTTCACGGCGCCGGCGCAGCCTGATGACTGGGCCGACCGCCTTCACGCGATGTCGCTGATGCTGTGCGTGGTGGCCGCGGATCTGCTGATGGCAGAGGGGCTGGAGGGCGATCAGGCGCTCGCGTTCTTCAACGCGGCACTGGCCGTCGACCGCTCTGAGCCTGACCGGACATAGCTCGACACCAGTCCGGGCGCTTCTCCTGGCTCCGCACTCGCCTTCGGGAGTGGAACGCATGCCCTGTCCCCCGTGCGGAGCGCGAAGCGCCCGGGTGAGGTTACCCCGCGGCGAGCGCCCGGAGCGCAGGGTGAAGCACAGCCTCGCGAGCGGCGACCTTCGCGAGCTGCTTGTCGAAGGTCGCGAGCTCGCAGTCGTGGTGCTGGGCAGTGACGAGCACGCAAGTATCTGGCATCTTGAGGCCCCATTCGGCACGCATACGCGCGAGCTCAATGGGTTCGTCGCTCCAGCTCTCTGCCTGCGTCACACCGATCGAGTAGAGGTCGCGCAACACCTGGTCCTCGCGGCCCCGCCTCGCGGGGCCAACGAGCACCTCGGCAAGAGTCAGACGATGAGTCAGAAAGGGCGGCGCCTCTTGCTCGAGCAGCTCGATGGCTGTGTCGTGGTGCGCGTCGGTCGCGTCGAGGTAGCCGATGAGGACGCCGGCGTCGAGGACGATCACTCGGGCCACCCCTCGCGGATCTCCTCGAGATAGCCCTTGCCGTAGAGGTCGGAGTGCTTGCCGGCGATCGCGCGGATGCGGGCGATGCGCTGCTCCTGGGCGTAGTTCTCGCTCTGCTCCACGGCTTTCGCGCCCTCATCGAGGAGATGAAGGATCAACGCGGATTCCCGGCCCTCTTCGGGCCATCGGGTCCGTGCGACGTCCAGCGCATGCGCCACCTGCGGGGTGTGCGTGATGTACGTGCGGGGGTGCTTGGTAGGCATACCTCAGTGTAACACCACGCGATGCGGTGTCACACTCTCGGCGCAATGTCCGACCCCCCTGGCAGACTGTAAGCGTCAGATCCATAACAGGAATGAGGACTCCATGCGCAAGGCCCCCGCCCTCCCGAATCGCCCCTCGGCGGTGCCCCCGACTACCCCGGCACCCGCACCGGCCGCAGCGACGGAGCACCTGCGAAACCCCACTCTCGCGCAGGCCCTGTTCTCGGTGTGGAGCGGAGACGCCGCGGTCGTGATCGACTCCCCTCCCGGTGCGGGCAAAACGCACCTGATCACCGTCCTCGCCCATCAACTACAGGGCCGCGCCGGGATGACCGTGGCGATCGCCGCGCAGACCCGCGCACAGGCCGTGGACGTCGCCAACCGCACCGCAGCGACCGGCACCCCCACCGTGTTCCTGAACGACACCGACAAGACCCGCCCCCAGGGCCTCGACGAGCAGATCCCCGTCACCAGCGCGAAGCACCTGCGCACCGGATCCGGCGTGATCGTCGCGACCACCGCCCGCTGGCTCTGGACCCCGAAGAACCGCGTCGCGCACTTCGACGCCCTCCTGATCGATGAGGCGTACCAGTTGACTTTCAGCGACCTCGGCGCGCTCGGTGCCATGGCCGACCAGTTCGTCCTGGTCGGCGACCCCGGCCAGATCTCCCCCGTCGTCACCGGATCCACGCGCCGCTGGGCACACAGCCCTATCGGCCCGCAGGTTCCGGCACCGCAGGCTCTCATCGCCGCGCACGGCGACGACGTCGCCCGCCTCCGCCTCCCCCGGACCTGGCGATTCGGACCCGACACCGCAGACCTGCTCGCGCCGCTCTACCCAGACCTGCCCTTCACCTCCGCACGCCCACTGCGCCACATCGCTCAGGACGGCATCCGCCTGCCCGAGTACCGCGCAATCCCGGTGCCCGCCACCGGAGGCACCGCCGATCCCCGCGCAATCCAGACCGCCACCGACACCATCCGCGCCCTGCTCACCGCCACCCTCCACACCCCCGACAGCACAGGCATCCTGCTCCCCGAGGACCTCGCGCTGATCGTCCCCCACGTCGAACAAGCCGCGCTCGCCGCGGCGCACCTCGCGGATCTGCCGGACGTGTTCGTCGGGACGATCAACCAGGCTCAAGGGTTGCAGCGCGAGGCTGTCGTCGCGGTGCATCCGATGCTCGGGCACGACACGGACGAGGCGTTCGCACTCGATCTTGGGCGGCTGTGCGTTGCGCTCTCCCGTCACCGTTCACACGTCACCGTCGTCACCGATCAGGAATCGCCTGCACGGCTGTCCGCTGCCCTGCAGGAACACCCGGGGCACGGGGCACTCGCCGCACAGACGACGATCCTCGACCACCTGCTGAGCGGAGCCCGCCTGACCGTTTAGCCCGACCGCGGATCACCCCTACGCTGATCGCATGAGCGCGCATGAGTCGAACCCGGCCGGGCGGCTGTGGCTGTACTTCCGCAACGTGTGCGGGGGTGCACCCAACCAGGCGATCTTCCAATTCGCGGCCGCCTATTTCGGTCTGCCGGCGGAGTACAACGCCGCGTATCTGAGCGCCGTCACGCAGCTGATCTCGCTCCCCGATGAGATGGAAGCTCAGGTCGCTCTGCTTGAGGATCCGTCCGCGCCCAAGGCCGTTCTTCTGCGGGCGCTCGCCCCGGTGCGCAATGTGTTCCGCTCGGATCCTCTGGGCACGCAAGCGGTTCAGGGCATCCTCGGTGAGATCACCCCGGGCGTGCTGGCGGACCTCGAACATGCCAGCTATGCCCTCATGACGCTCCAGGGCCTGAACCCCGCAATCGATGAGGACACCCTTTCGCAGATCCGCACTCTCGCCGAGGAGATCGTCAAGCTCGCGGCCGAAGACGAGTCCCTCACCCCCGAGACCAGAGCTGCGTTCATCCGCTTCGGGCACCGGATCATGGAAGCCGCGGATCTCTACAAGGTCGGTGGAGCGCAGCCTCTCGTCGACGAGCTCGACCGCTTCCACCATGAGTGTCGGCGCATGCCGATGCCGGCGCAGCGCTCTCCGGTCTGGGAGCGGATCATGGCGCTGACCGGTGTCGTGGTGACCGCGGTGGGTTTGTTCACGGCGCCGGCAGATCTCGGGCACGCGATCGCGGAGTACAGCGCGGTGTTCGAAATGCCGATGCTCACCGAGGCTCCCGGTCCCGACGCTGCGCCGGACGCGATCATCGACGCCGAGCTCGAGGAAGATCCCGAGCCCGAATCCGCCTAACTCTTGGCAGGTCGCGCCCAATCAGTCAGCGACGACCGAGGCGACGCCGGTCCGACCTTCTGCGGCGAGCGCAGGCCCGCCGCAGACCGTGAGCATCAGTTGACTGCCCGCTCCGACGTGATGCGTTCGAGCACTCGACGCCAGGTGAGGCCCGCCTGATCCCAATGGGCGACGACCTGGTCGCTTTCGACGGTGCCGCTCGCGAACGGCGTTCCGACGATCTGGACGTGATCCCTCGCGTACGACTCGCACGCGTCCCGGAGCTCACGCGTGGCGGTTTCAGAAACCGCGTCCGGTTGAATGCCGTCGAACGGTAGCCACGGCCGCACGATCGCGCCGGGGTGCAGCTCGGTGGCACGCTGCTGGGCACGGGACACGTACTCGGTGCGCTGCTTGCCCTCCTCGTTCTCCCACACTCGCCGGAACTCCTCCTCGGCATCGTCGAACGTCGCCACCGCCGGATGCGTGTCCGCGAGATCCGCGATGTCACCGTTGACCCGTTCAGGGTCGTCGACGACCCGGCCAAGCAACGTCATCGGCTCGACGTCGATGCCCTGCCCCACGCTGAACACCCAGCTCGTGAACGACTCGATGAACGACTCCGCCTCCGGATGGGCCGACGGATCCAGCATCCCGACCGCGTTCCGGATCACGTCGGCGTCGCGCAGCTCCCAGATCGCGAGCCCAAGCGCACGGATCGCATCAGCCTCCTGAAGAGCACGCTGCTCCTCACGCAGCACACTCACATCGATCCCGTCCGACGTCACCATCGGCGCATCCTCAGGCGCTCGCCGCAGCAAGAGCACCGGTGCGTCGCCGATCGGATCGGGGGTCATTGGCCGTCGCCGTCCACGTCGGCGAGGCCCGCCCGAAAGATGCTCTCTTGCACTTCCAGCAGCTGTGCCTTCACGGGATCCCTCTCCGCCGTGACCTCCCGGGCCAGGCGGTACCGAGCTTCCCAAGCTTCGTCATTGATCTGGAGTTTGCCGTTGCGGGCAAGGAGCAGCAGGATCCCGTCGCGCACGAGGGCGGAGGTGTTGAAGTCGGTCTCCTCCTTGAGCTCGGCGAGCAGACTGAATTCGTCGGCGCTGATGCTGCCCTTCACGACTGGCGAAGGACCGGGCTCGACGCCGACACGGGGGCGGCCTCGGCGGATCGGGGCGCGTCCGGCGCCGGCGCTGTCGTTCGGTGTGATCATGCGATCACCCTACAGATATTTGGCCCAAATATCTGGTCTTGATTTACGAACCATGCACGCCTAGACTGTAAGTGTCAGATCCATAGTTCAGATTGGGAGTTGTGATGAACACCACCACCCGGGCCGCCGAACTCATCGCCTACCGCGTCCGCAAGGGAGCCAACCCCGCCGACTCCGCCGCGCTGCTCGACGAGCTCGCGATCGCGCACACCGGCTATAACCTCGCCCACGCCCTCCAGTACAACGGGTTCGCCTCCGTCGCCCGCTGCGAGCAGGCCGCCCACAACCTCGAGATCGAACGCGTCGACGAGCACGTCGCCGCCGTCGCAGCGCTTCTCCCGTTCCCCGTCGACCTCGAGGCAGACATGGGCGGCCTCAACGTCCTGCAGATCGACCTCGGCTGCCGCACCGACGACGAGGACGACCCGCACGACCGCGCCGGCATCGACCCGCACAAGCCGCGCGCCACCTGGTGGATCGAAACCGCCGGCGGCGCCGACTTCGAAGACTCCCACCTGCCGGCAACCACCCCGCCGGCACACGTCGCCCAGTGGATCACCACCCGCGCCACCCATCTCGGCTGCCCCGCCGTCCAGGCTCAGCAGCTCCTCACCGCGTAAGCACCCGGGGAGCCCGGCCGGCGCCAACGCCCCGAGCTCCCCGGAACCAACCCCACGGAGACACCATGTCGAACACCACGCACCGCACCCGGATCCGCATCATCATCGACGACGCCGACCGCCCCGTCGACCCCACCGCCCCCTACCAGCTCAACGTCTACGCCGACTCCCCCGACGGCACCCAGAACCGATACTCCACCAACCCCGGCGGCCGCGCCATCATCGGCGACAACATCCCCAACATGCTCACCGCGCTCGCCGCGGCCTGGCAGGCGGATCCGATTCGAAGAGGACGGTGACGAGCCGTGAACACGATCACCACGCGGATGGTCTACATCGGACGCCGCCTGGTCGCAGGTCAGCAGCTGACCTACTGGCACCAGGAGATCGGCCCAGACGGCGCCCTCGGCGCCGCCAAGGGCGCCGTCCAGCCGTTCCAGGCGGGCACTCCAGTCGGGGCCGTGCTCGAGGTACAACAGCCCGAGGGCGAGCCGTCGAAGGTCTACTACACAGGCCTGATGGCTCCGCGCGTGGTCGACGCATGGAAGGATCCGGCTGACGTCGCGCAGTGGCGTGCTCGCGACCTCGCCGACGCTCAGGCCGCCGCGACGGCGCGGCGAGCGCGGGAAGAGCTCGCCGCGCTTCCCGACGCGTTCGAGCAGGCCCTGGAGATCCTGAGGGAGCACTTCAGCGTGCTGCCGGTCATGCAACGCGCTGCCCTCTTGCCACTCGTGCAGGCGCGGATCCTCGGCTCGGACAGCTGAGAATGGAGAGGTCGGGAATAATCACGGTGGGCGCGGTGCGACGGCGCTCCGGAGGAGGAGGGAAGCGGTGAGCGCATCGATCGACAGCTACCGCGCCGCGCGGATTGCCGAGCTGCTCGACGCCATCACGGCGACCCGCCCCGGCACCACCACCACCTGGGTCGTCGACGACGTCACGGTCACCGTCTACGGCCAGCGCCGATACGAGCTCGAAGTCCCCACCCGTGGGCACAGATCACCGTGAACGATCGCCTCGTCGTCGTGCGAACTTGGGAGCAGCTGCTTGATCAGGTTGCCGCCGCACGCCGGGCTATTTGAACTCGACCTTCACTGTCGTCTTCTTCAGCATCTCGCCTGCCGATCGCGACTCGTACTCGTGAATCTCGATGTACTTGATTCCAGCAGCCAGCACCTGGTTGCGATCCAACCCGAGGCCGTTCTGTTCCGACACTGTCATCACGTCATCGACAACGGGGGCAAGGAACGCGGCAATCGATCCCTCCAGCAATTCGTCGCTCTGAGCGTCAGGTGCCGCAGGCTCCTTCGAAGTCTCCGATTCGGACTTCTCAAGTCGAGCGGCGCGGCGCGCGGCCTTTCGCTCGGCGCGGAGCGCCAGGGCTTCCTCCAGGGTCTTCCATGCCTCGGGGCCCTTGGTGAGCAGCTTGTAAGCGATCACGCTGAACCCGACCGATCCCACGCTCTTGAGGAGTTCGGAGATCTCGGTCAGATCGATCACGATCTGTAGCGGACTCCCGTACTGCAGGCGGCTGATCCGAACCGCATCACCGCGCTGCAGTTCGTCCGTGAGGTCCGCCAGCAACATCACCTCTGCCAGATCGAAGACGAACTCGATCGCGAACAGCTGCATCTGCACTTGGGGGAAGGACATCCGCGATGGTGCGGGGATCGTCAGCGCGAGTTCCGTTGCAGGCTGAGGAGCGGCGGTGCTCATGAGATCTCCGATGGTCAAGTTGCCCGCATCTTCCCACAGGCGTCGACCGTCACTCGATCGGTGCGATCACCTGCGGCCCCTCGTCCTTCGTCTTAATCGGCGCGACCCGGTAGAACTCAAGGTCCGACGCAGCAGCGACGCCGGCGCGCACGGCCTCGTCGACCATTGTCTGGTCGCCGACGAGCGACGGATCCATCCACCACTCCCACATGTGCTCGGGAAGGATCACGGGATTCCGATCGTGGATCCCCGCCAGCGTCTCAACGGCATCCGACGTCACGATCGTCGCCGTCAGCGTCCACCGGTTCGGATCGTCCTCGGCGAGCGCGTGGTCGAGCCACCACGAGTACAGGCCGGCGAAGCCGAGCATCGGCTCGTCGGGGTTGTGGATGAACCAGGGTTGCTTCGCCCCTTTCTCGCCCGTCCATTCGAAGAATCCGGATGCGGGGATGATCGCCCGATGCGACTTGATGGGGCCTTTCCATGTCGCCTTCTCGAAAAGCACCTCCGCGCGTGCATTGTGCGTCGCGTATCCCAGTTTCAGCGTCTTCGACCATGAAGGCACCAGGGACCAGCGCGCGCGCTCGAATCGCATCTCCCCGGTCTTCGCTGAATCCAGCAGCACCGGGATCTGTTCGGTGGGCGCGATGTTGAATCGCGACTCCCAATCGGCCGACCATTCCTGCGGCTTCCGGCGAGTCAAGAGCACGAAGGCTTCTATCGACTCGTTCACGGAATCAGCGACTGCGAAGCGCCCACACATAGCGGCAGGCTAACCCCGCCCTCCCCCGTTCAGCCCCAATCGTTCGAAACCGCCCACCATGCGCACAGAACAGCCCCCAGAACGCTCTCGCAGGATCGCCGCGTCCAATTGGATGTGCAGGCAGGTTGGACGCTCAGTCGGCGTTTTAGATAGAGACGGCCGCCTCGGGGATCCGGGCTCTGCCGGACACGGTGCAGCCGTCCACTCGCGCCCAGGTGCGGATCTCGTCTGTGCGATATGTCCCAGATAACGTGTGGATGTGGCCAAAACCCTGTCGATGAATGAGATCCGCTCGCGCGCTGCGCGCTTCGCGCGCGACTGGAAGGACGAACCGGGCGACGAGCGGCAGCAGGCCCAATCGTTCGTCCGAGATCTGCTCGGCGTCTACGGGATCACCGAGCCCCGCGCAGCGTTCTACGAGAAGCGAGTCAAGCGCTCATCGACAGGAGCGCGCGGCTACATCGACGCGCTGATTCCCGGCCTGGCTCTGATCGAGATGAAGTCGGCCGGCAAGGATCTCGCGGCCGCCGAGCAGCAGGCACTCGATTACATCGACGATCTCCCCGATCCTGAGGTGCCCCGATGGGTGATCACGAGCGACTTCCGCCGATTCCGGCTCCTGGATCTGCACTCTGAGACCGGAACGGCGCCGACCGAGTTTGAGACCAGTGAGCTGCGGGAGCAGGCAGACAAGCTTGCCTTCCTGGCCGGCTACGGAGAGCGGACGTTCGGCTCGAAGGCACAGGAAGCGGCGTCGATCAAGGCTGCGAAGCTGATGGCGTCGCTGTACGAGGCGCTCGAGGGATCCGGGTACGACGATCACGAGGCCAGCGTGTTCCTCGTGCGCACGCTGTTCGCTCTCTACGCCGACGATGCGGGGCTCTGGGACCGGGATCTGTTCCTCGAGTTTCTCGAGACCCGCACGGCGGAGGACGGCTCAGATCTCGGCCCGGAGCTGTCGCTGCTGTACCAGGTGATGGGCCGTGAGCCCGGCCGCCGGCAGTCGAACCTCGACGAGCTGATCGCCCGTTTCCCCTACGTCAACGGCGGCGTCTTCGAAGAACCGCTCTCCATCCCGTCGTTCGACGCTGGCATGCGCAAGCGTCTCACCGACGCGGCGATGTTCAACTGGTCGGCGATCTCGCCGGCGATCTTCGGCAGCCTCTTCCAGGCTGTCAAGGACAAGACCGCACGTCGTGAGCTCGGCGAGCACTACACCACTGAGACCAACATCATGAAGGTCATCGGGCCGATGTTTCTCGACGAGCTCCGGCAGCGATTCACCGATGGTTATCACGACACCGCCAAGCTCAAGAAGCTGCGCGCGGACATGGGTCGGATGCGGTTCCTTGACCCCGCGTGCGGGTGTGGGAACTTCCTCGTGGTCGGCTACCGTCAGATGCGCGCGCTGGACCTCGAGGTGCTGCTGCGGATTCAGGAGCTGTCCGGTGAGACCGCCCGGACGATGTTCTTTACCGAGGAGCATCTCGCCGTGAAGCTGTCCAGCTTCCACGGTATCGAGCTCGAGGAGTGGCCGGCGCAGATCGCGGCGACCGCGCTGCACCTGGTGGAGCATCAGGCGAACCAGGCGATGGAGCTGGCGCTCGGCGCCGCGCCCGACTCGCTGCCGCTCGACAAGATCAAGAGCATCGTCGTCGGGAATGCACTGCGGGTCGACTGGGCCGAGGTCGTCGAGCCGAGCGCGGATCTCTACGTCATGGGCAACCCTCCGTTCATCGGGCACAAGACCAAGGCCACGGCGCAGCGGGACGACCTGCGCGTGGTCTGGGGGGCGCAGTTCGACGGCTACCTCGATTACGTGACCGGGTGGTTCAAGAAGGCCGCCGACTTCCTGGGCGACCGCGGCGGGCACTTCGCCTTCGTGTCGACCAACTCGATCGTTCAGGGGCAACCGGTCCCGGCACTGTTCCGGCCGCTCATCAGCGCGGGCTGGCGCGTCGCCTTCGCGCACCGGACGTTCGCCTGGACATCGGAGGCCCCGAGCGCCGCCGCAGTGCATTGCGTGGTGACCGGCTTCGATCGGATCACCAAGGGCCGGCCGGCGGTCCTGTTCGACTACGACGAGCCGCGCGGCGAGCCGCACCGGGTGCCCGTCACCGAACAGATCAACGGCTACCTGCACGACGCGCCCAACGTCTACGTCGACACCCGAGAGAAGCCGCTCGCAGATCTGCCAGTGGCGTCATTCGGCACAATGCCAGCAGACGGAGGGAACCTGCTGCTCGACGAGGACGCACATGCGATTGCGATCGCCGATCCCATCGCTGCGAAGTACGTCAGGCCGTTCCTCGGCGCGAAGGAGCTCGTGCAGGGCAAGTCGCGGTGGTGCCTGTGGCTTGAGGATCTCGACCCGTCGGATCTGCGTCACTCAGCGTTCCTCCGCGAGCGGGTCGAAGGCTGCCGAGAGTGGAGGTCCGCCCAGACCCCCACCGGCGACGCCTACAAGCTGCGTCTCACCCCGCACCTGTTCCGCCCCAACTCGAAGCGACCGACAAGCAACTACGTGTGCGTGCCCCGGCACGTCTCCGAGGCGCGCACCTTCTTCCCCGTGGCGTACCTCGAGCCCGAGTCCATCAGCGGCGACGCGAACTTCACGATCGCGGATCCCGAAGGACTGGCGTTCGCGGCGCTGTCCTCCTCCGCTTTCCTCGCATGGCAGAAGGCCGTGGGCGGGCGCATCAAATCCGATCTCCGGTACTCAAGCACACTCACATGGAACACCTTCCCGCTGCCCACACTGAGCGATGAGCAGCGAGCTGCGATCATCGCCGGCGGGCAGGCCGTGCTGGACGCCCGCGCGTTGCACCCCGAACGCTCCCTCGCCGATCACTACAACCCGCTGGCCATGGCCCCAGATCTGCTGCGCGCCCATCGTCAGCTCGACGCGGCGATCGACAAGACGCTGGGGCTGCGCGGCACGGCTACCGAAGATTCGAGGCTGCGCGCACTGTTCACGAACTATCAGCAGCTCATCACCGCCGGCGAGCTGGCGATGCCCGCAAAGCCCATCAGGCAACGGCGGGCGAGAGCCGCATCGTGAGCGCACCGACGAACGGCTGGCCCTACGCGACCGTCCTCGTCGACGGAGAGATCACTGTCGACGAGGACGGCGAGAACCAGACATGCGAGTGCGGTAACGACTCCCAGACAGAGAACTGGTGCCATGCGACCAGCGACGGCCGCCTGTCGTGGATGACGGATGGCTCTTCTGACCCGTCAGAGTTCGCGGTGTGCCCTGTCTGCGGACGGGTGTACCCCAACGCCGCACTGTTCGCCGCTCAGGGCAACACCGCTGCCGCGATCGCCCGCTACGACACACTCGACCCCGCCTTCATCAAGGACCTCACCCAGTACAACCACGACGCATACGGCGACCCGCTCTAGAATTCCCCCGGATGTGTGAACGGACCCGGACAAGCCGGTCGATGAGCCCCAGGGGGACAAAGCGTCCCGACATGACTCGAGATCTTCGCGGAGCCGCTCAGTAGCGTTGGAGCATGAGCCGCGACCTTCTCTTGGCCCAGGAGGCACTACCTGTCGAGACGATTCCGCAGCGCTTCGAGGCGTTCATCTGGTTCCTTCGGCGGCGCCCAACAGCGCCCCTCATAGTCCTGACCAGCGCCACGCTTTTCGCACCCTTCATTGCGCTGAGCTCCGCCTCGTCGAGCATGCACGCCAGCTGGCCAGCCATGGTACTGCTCGCACTCGCCGCGGTGGTCTCGTCCTGGGTGGCGGTGATCGTGGTGCTCGGTTTGGCGTACTTCGGGATCGCTGCGCACCCGTCGGTGACCAGGTGGGCGACGAAGGACGCGCGGATTGGAATTTGGGTCCGACAGCAGGGGAAGAAGCCCGGATGGTACGCGGCTGAGCACGTTGCCCGCCCTGGTGCGGCGGGCGCCGGCCGCGGAATCCGGCTGCTGCTCAGCGACGCGCTGCAGGACCTCGGAGACCGTCAGGGCGTCACCCTGTACGCATCGACGAGGTCGGAGAAGCTCGCAGCTCGGTACTGCGAGGACATCGCGGGGCTGCGCATCGTTCGCAGGACCTGGTGGGGGCAGATCGATTTGAAGCGGCCGCCGAGAGGGGAATGGCTCGAGTCTGAGGACGGCTCGTCGATGGCGCCGTGGACGAGCTGCATCCCGGACGCAGCGACGCCCCCAGCGACATAGCCAGCGGCGGGAAGCATGAGCAGCCCATTCTCCGAACGAGCCTGCGTTCCCGAGAGTCGGGATGGAGAGGTCGTTATCGGCTAGCAATATCCCAACGAAGCCCGATACTGATGGCCGACAGTAGTATGTGGGCATGGTCCGGAAGGGCGAGTCTCTCGATCCGCGTGAGAATGACGAATCCGCGGAGTTGAGTGCTGCAACGCAATGGACTGATGACGACCGTCGCGAATGGGTGCAGCTGTCATACAACGCGGGCCTGGAAACTCTGAAGGCCCAGCGCGAGGAGATCGCTGGTATGCGCCAGCGAGCCATCATGTTCACGGCATTCACGATCACCGCGACCGGATTCTTGGTCGGGACCGGCCTATCCACCACGGCGAAGACGGGCGCATTCTTCGCTTGGGCCACAGTTGGAACGGTGCTCTTCGGAATCCTTGCAGCGTTGCTTGTCGCCCTGGTTGCCCCGCTGATCCAGTTCAAGTTCGTACTGCTGCCCGACGCGCTCATGCGATGGCTCGAAGGCACGAACCCAGCGCCGTCGCGGCTGATAGCGCTCAGGCAGCTCGCCCTCGTAACCGTGCCAGGGATGGTGAAGTTCAATCGTCAGCGGCTGTCTGTCGCCAGATGGTTCTATCGGGGTGTGCTGGTGTCAGCCGTGCTCACGCTTGCTTGCTGGGTCACCGTCGTGTGGATGTTTGCCCAATGAGCCCCGACTCCGACGAGAGCCCATCCGATCCGAATCCGAGTGATCCCAAGCGTTGGAAACCAGACCGCGCTGACGATCCGTCGCCAGCTGAGCCGGTCGGGCTGAGAGAGATCGGTTCCGCAACCGATTCAATCAGGCAGAGCGCCGCCATCATCGAGTTGACGAAGGAGTTCGAGAACTCGAACGCCGTCCTGCTGACCGAGTACCGCGGTCTGACGGTCGCCCAGCTCAAGCAGCTGCGCAACAGCATCCGTCAGGACGCGAGCTACGCCGTGGTGAAGAACACGCGGACCAAGATCGCCCTGCACAACGCGGGGATCACGTCGCTGGACGAGGACCTCAAGGGTCCGTCGGCCGTGGCGTGGGTGCACGGTGACTTCGCCGCCACCGCCAAGGCTCTGCGTGACTTTGCCAAGGCGAACCCGCTTCTCGTGATCAAGGGCGGCATCTTCGAGGGCAACGCCCTCAGCGCCGACGAGGTCAACATGTACGCCTCCCTGGAGAGCCGTGAGGTTCTGCTGGCGAAGCTCGCCGGCGCGATGAAGGCTCCGTTGGTGAAGGTGGTTCGCACAGTTGATGCGCTGCGCGAGAGGCGTGAGGAAGTGTTGACCTGAGAGGTTCATGCGGCACTCTGGTTGGGATCCTCGCGAGACGCGCGATTTAGGCCACATGTGCCGAAGGCCTTTTGCGAGCATGGGAGCGGCGGCGCGCTGCCACGAGTGCGACGCGCACGCGGAGTCACCAGGCACAGGTGCAGGTGCGGGCTCAGGAAGCTCTCGCCGTCCTCCGACGCCGGCTAGGCGAAGGCGGCGTGGACGAGCTGCATCCCCGTGGCTGCGACGCCCCAGACCGCGTAGGCGGCGATGGGGAGCATGAGCAGCCATTCTCGGAGCGAGCCTGCGTTCCCGAGGATCGGGATCGCGAGGTATCCGTTTCGTTTCCAGATTGCGCGGAGGACCGGTGTGTGTGTGATCGACCTAGGCGGGCGCGGGTTGAGTGGCCAGAGCAACGGGATGCCTTCGGTCGTTAGGGCATCCCCGATGAGGTGGACGGCGAATCCGACGCCGATGCACACCGGCAGCCATGAGAACTCGTTGGGAGCCCAGAGCGCGACGAGGGCGGCCGCGCCGGCGCCCAGTGCCCAGGCTGCCAGCCAGGACCGGACCAGGGTGAGGACTTTCGCCGCGAACGTCACGCAGGCCATGACAGAGAGCGCGGATCCGACCTGAATCGTGTGGTCCCAGCCTGAAGGCGTCCATCGCAGCGCGCTGAGCATGGTGGTCGCGGCGAGGATCCCGAGGACGGCGAGCAGGGAGTGCATGCCGTGGCGGTGTCCGCCGGAGACGCTCTCGACCGTGCCGGCGGCGACCCGCCCGAGGACGGGGATGGAGTGGGCGATGGTCGCGTCGTGGTGGTCGGCGTCCGGGAGGAGCGCGGCGCCGGCGCAGACCGCTGCACCGAGCACGACGCCCGCGGGAGTCGCCGAATACAGGTGCAGCGCCGGCAGGGTCGTCGCGGTGACGGCGACCCAGGCCGCGGCGCCGGTCACGGCATGAGAAGTACCCATCATGTCGACGGTGGTCTTTCTGCTCGAGGCGAGTTACTGGCGGCGCTGCCGCTTGCCGCCCCAGAAGGAGCGGACGGCCATGGTGACCGCTTCGTCCTTGGTGAGGCGATCGCCGCGCGCCGCAGCTTCAGCGCGGGCCTGATTGATCAGCTCGATCACGTCCGGGGGCAACCTGTACGACGCCGGCACCTTTTCGACGCGCTGCACGTTGTACGGGCCGCGCTTCTTGCCTGCCTGAGAGGACTTAGGGGCCTCCGCCGCGACTTCGGGGTGAGGGTCGACCGGGTCGATGCCATCGTCCGCAGCAGGGCGCGGCGCACGCTTGAGGGATGCGGGGCGGGCGAGCTTGTCGTCGCCGGCGGCAGCATTAGCCATGGCTGATCCCTCCCTTCACGGTCGTCATGATGTGCTCCCCCGTCGGCCGCGGCGGCTCTTGGCGGCGTCGAGCTGCGCACGCGCCTGCTGGCGTGCCTTCTCCGCCTCGCTGAGCCGGCGAGTGCGGCGGGTGCGGCCAGCGGCCTGCTCACGGTCGTAGCCCTCGGTCTTCGGCGCCTGGAACACGTTCAGCTGCAGCCCGGTGATCGGCACGCTCGTCGTGTCCAGGTTGATGTACCTGTTGCCGGCCTCTGATGCGAACCAGCCGAGCACGTCGCCATCGGACTCCTTGATGCGTTTGAGCATCGTGGACGCGTTGTACGTGTTCACTTCCATCTGTCGGCCGTTCGCGAACGTGACCCGCGCGGTGACCAGCTTCTGGTTCTTGCCCCGCTGCCCTCGAGCGGCAGAGCGCACCATGTTCAGCAGCTCCACGTTGGCGGTCTGACGGCCTTTCGCGGTGCGCCCCTTCGGGATCCGCGCCTGAATGAGGCGGCCACCGTCGGTCATGAACCCGGTCTGCACCTGGACCCGGCCACCCTGCTTGGCGGCCGTGTACCGGCCTCCGGTGTCCTCGGGGACGATCATCTTGTCCTGGCCGTCAGCGACCTTGCCGCGCACGGGCATCAGGGTGCCGTCCTTGAGGCGACGCCGCGGCGGGATCTTGGTCGCCTGCCCGGTGGTCGCGAGCTCGTCGAGCGCCTCACGGTACAGCGCTCCGGAGGTCTGTCCCGCTTCGACCTTTCGGACCATTCGGGGGGAACGGTTCAAGACGCCGGCGATCTCCGCGATGCTGATGCCCTGACCGCGCAGCACGCGCACGAGCTCCTGAGCGGAACGTGGCTGATCTGCCATCACGCCACCTCCGCGATCGCGCGGAGTGCTTCGTCAAGACCCGCGCGCTCCGCGCGGGCCTTCAAGGCGGCCCGCTGCCTGAGAGTCTCAGGGGTGGCGTACTCGCCGCGCGTGTAGCCCTGCAGGCGCAGTCGTCCCGTCTTGCCGTCATCGCCGCCACCCTGGTCGACCGGGAGGGACCAGATCGGCAGCGAGGTCGTGAACAGGGCATCACCTTGGATACCGACGAGCGTTGCCGGATCCACGCGCAGCGCGCCCGACGTCGCGCCGCCGATGCTGCTCGGCCCCAGCAGGACCCTGGCCCGGGCGCGTCCCCACACCTGCGCGGCGAGCTCCGGGTGGTAGTACTGGCTGGTCCGGCTCGTCGGGTTCGATGGCACGTGGTAGACGTACAGCTTCCCCTGCTGCACGGCGTCGCCTTGGTACGCCTGCGGGATCTCACGCAGGCTCGTCGCCACACGCGTCTCGTCGCGGCCGCCGGCAGCGAACGCGCCGATGGAGTGCAGCATGATCGAGCGCAGCGCCGACATCACGGCCTGCCGGATCGTCGGGTTCATGTCTCGGTTCTCCGAGACCTTCGCACGGGCCCGCGTCATCCGGTCCGTGAACGTGTCCAGGGGTCTGGCCTTCTTGAACAGCACGGCCTCGTGCGGGACGATCTCCCATCCCGCCGACTGCGCGACGTGCAGCTCCGCACCGTCGACCCACGTGTCGTGCACGGCGCCGGGACGGTTCGGGTAGAACCATCCCTCCTCGACGCGCTGGTGCTTCACCGGCAGCAGTCCGACGTGATGCCAGTTCTCCGGGACACGGAACCGCACGTGGAAGCGGGCCCGGGCGTACGGGTCCTGGAACAGCAGCTCGGATGCCGCCTCCCGGTTCAGCCGTCGCGCCGGGCCGATGCCGAGCTCGCGCCCGACTCCCGCGTACATGAACCGACCGTCGACGTACGCGAACTCGCGGATCTTCTTCGTCTTCGCCGGGTCGATCAGGGGCACGCAGTCCTCGTGCCGGCTGAAGTTCGCGCCGGCGACCAGGTGGTCGTAGTGGTGCTGTCCGCTGGTCGCGTGGATCTCGGCGGCGATGTCCGGATCCACCGGCACCGGGTTGACGTTCTTCGGCAGCGACAGAGCCCAGAGGTTCGTCCCGGTCGCGGCGGGAGAGTTGAACATCCGCGCCCGCTCGTCAGCCGCGCGCATCACCGCGGCGGTCGTCTCCCAGGCCTCGCGCGCCTGTGCCGGCGTCAGCGGGGCATCGTCGAACCACTCCTCAGCAGTCCGAACCTCGATCTTGAACCCGGTGCTCTCGTGAGAGAACCGTCCCGTCGGCGGGCCTGCGTTGATCCAGTGCGATCCGGGGATCCACCGCGGGGTCTGCACGAAGAGCCAGTGCTTCACACCCGGGACCGGTTCCGGGCGCTTGCCGGTGAGCATGATCCGGTTTGCACCGTATGCGGCGGCGGTGTCCAGCAGATCCGTCAGGTTCGGCTTCTGCCGGCGCTCACCGATGACGGGCCGGACCGGCGCTCCGTCGCTGGTGACGCCTCGGCCAGTGGCCTGGTCGACCCAGATGGTGGGGATCGCCTTCGGCGTCCACGGCTTGGGCCGGTAGTCGATTTCGGTCATCGTGACGCCTCCTCTCGATCCTTCGTCAAGGTTATATTAGGGAAGATTGATTGAAAAATGCAAGCACATTTCGCGACAGGGGATTGCATCCCGCGCGCTCAGCTGGCGAGGGCCTGGACGTGGTGCTTGCGCCGATACGCATCGAGCGCCTTCTGTGCGCCGCGCTCGGTCATGCCCACCAGGTCTGCGATCTCTCGGAAGGTGAGAGGTGGCTGCGCGCTGCGCGCCGCGTCGATCAGCTCCCCTCGACGCTCGAGGATCTCTTCGCGCGCCGAGAGCTCCTCGGCGACGTCACGAAGGTCCTGCCGGATCGCTTCACGGTTAGAAATCGACGTACCCATGCGAACGAGGTTACGGAACTGTGTTCGTGAACCGTGTTCATCCTGCGGCGCGCCGCATTCCGCGCCCTGGTCGCCCAGCGCCGTTATATTCGTGAACAGCCCGCCGAGAGGAGAGTCATGACCGCCGCCTACGATGCCGATGATGCGCTCCTGGACAGTGCGCAGGTCGCTGACCGCCTCAAGGTCAAGATCGGCACCGTCTACAAGCTCAAGGCCACGGATCCCGCGTTCCCGAAAGCCGCCAGCTTCAACGGTCCCTCCCCTCAGTACTGGCTCTCCGACGTCGATCAGTATGTGGAGGGCCGGTCGCGCCGATCCCCGTCTGCGCGCGGCCGGCGGCCGCGACTTCTCGCGCCGGATGCCGTTGATGCATCCGTGTTCGCGGAGCGCCTGCGCGCTCAGATCAAGGCTGGCGCCGGTCTTCCCGATGTTCGCACGCAGGCGGACCTGATCCAGGTGCTCGGGTTGAACAGCATCACCTTCGGCCAGCGCATGCGCGGCCGCACCCGCTGGGCCGACCGCGAGCTCACGGCGATCGCGGATCGGCTTCACATCGACGTCACGGACGCGAACGCTGTCGTCGATGCTGCCCGGGCGCAGAAGGCCTGACCGCACGCTCACGGTCTGCGGCGGGGATCCGGCCTGGTCACGCTCTGGTGCGCCCGAACACACCGGTTCCCGACTCGTCTTCGACATCAGCTGCTCCTCCGTGGCGCCTCCGCTGGATGCTCTCACCTACAAGGGGGGCTCTTCGGCGCACGTTCTGGACAAATTGGTGCCACCGCGCCACGGCTTCGTGGGCCGGGCTCAGTCCTCAGTGTCGGTGAGCAGCAGGTCGAGCAGCCCACCCGACCATGCCCACGAGCCAGTCGGCCCGTAGTCGCTGTCATCAAGGACCCAATGATGATCCGAGACCATGTCCCACACGGTGACCTCCCCGCAGCTGGGGCACCTGGTGGCGAAGAGGTCGTATCGCGGTGCGATCAGGGGTGTGCGGCGGCCGACTCTCGGGATCGCCTCGGCGCGCGCGAGATCCTCAACTGCAGGATGCCGCAGTCCTCGTGCGGTGAACGGGGATGCGGTCGACCCGCACCCGCAGCGAGCCTCAGGCTCCGGACACAGCTGCACGGTGCTGCGCTCCCACGCTCCCCATTCGACCTTGCACCCGTCCCATCCGACGGGCAGCGGATGCGACGCGTCCCGCAGCACGATCAGATCTCTCAAGCCGTCGTCGATGCCGCGAGCGCGGGTGCGGTGGCCGCGATCGCGGTTTCGGTCTTCTGCACGGCGCGGGCGATGGAGACGACGATCGATGTCGGCATGGGCCGCGGGTCTCGTCTTCGTGGTTTCACAACCATGCGGAGGCTGGTGCCGTGCGGGATGAGCAGGCCCCACCCGTTGGGGAGGTCGTCGCGGACGATGCGTCGGTCGGCGGCGACCAGCGAGAAGTAGTGGCAGTAGCGGCCCCAGGCGTCGGCTTTCTCCGGGTCTCGGAGTTCGGCGAGCCAGTCGGCTCGGGAGATCTTGACCTCGAAGCCGTGTACGGATTGGCGTTCTCCCCATCGTGCGGAGTCGCGCTCTGTTTCGGTGAGCTCGCTATGCGGGGCGGACCAGGTGTCGAGTACGAGGGCGTCGGCGATCCTGTCTCCGCCCCAGCTGCCTGGGGTGGTGGGCACTTTCTCGGCGATCACGAACTGGCGGCCGACGTAGGACCCGTTCCGGTAGGTCTTGCCGTAGCGGACGCGGAGCCGGTCGAGCATGTCGCGTTCGGTGGTCATGCGGCGTTCGCAAGGCTCTGGATCGGGCGGCGGCGGGGACGCTCGGCGGTGAGCGCCCGCCGATACTCCGGGTCTTCGGCGTACCGCTGCTGGCATCTGCGGATGAACGCTTCCTCCGCGGTTCGTGGGATGCAGGCCCGCATGGCGGCGATCTCGAGCAGGATGTGGATCGGTTTTCCGAGGCGCTGACTCTCGGCTTCCCAGTGCTCGAATGCGGGGCGGGGGAGATTGAGAACGACGGGGATGGTGCCCATGGTGTCCTCCTCGATGGATGGGTGGGGTTGTGGTTAGGCGGCGAGCGCGAACTTGTCGACGCGGTAGCCGAGGGATTCGACGCAGGCGGCGATGATGTCGCGGGCTGCGTTGGGGGTGACGGCGTTGCCGGCCATCTTGACCTGCTCGCGCTTGTTGCCGAGGAGGACGTATTCGTCGGGGAAGGACATGCCCCGCTTGATCTCGCCGGGCTCGAGCATCCGGAACTCGGCGTCGTAGACCATGTCCCAGATCTCGGCGTCGGTGAATCCGAACTCGAGCAGCCCTTCCTCGCCTGGTGTGAGGAGCGACTGGTTGCCGGCGGCGGTGAGTGTGTGCATCGGCTCGGTCACCGGCGTCGACATGCCCGCCATGGTGCCGCGCGAGTTCTGCTGACGGATCACGAGGGCGTGGTGGTTGCCGTTCGCTGCGACGGTATCGATCGGCGCGTCGGTCGGCTTCGCGACGCCGTGGTTGCGCAGCGGGACGACGAGCGCGGTCTCGTTCCTCGTCGACTGGGTGCGCAGTGGATCGGCGGCCAGGCGTGCTCTCTTCCCGTCGCGGCCTTCAACCGGGATCAGTAGGGAGGCGTGGTTTCCGCCGGCGACGAGCGCCGGGAGCGGTGCGCCGACCGGGGTCGACCTCGCTGCGTCGGATCCGGATACCTGGTTCACGATGAGGGCCTTCGACGCCGAGGTGTGCAGGGTGCGTAGCGGCTCGTCGACGGGCCAGGCGCGGTAGTAGGCGCCGGGGTCGAGGTGCTGCGGGTGCCGCGGGCTGGTGGCGTCGTAGGTGTTGCCCTGTGCCTCGACGACCATGTCCTGGCCCCAGTGCTTCTTCACACCGTGGAAGGTGCGCAGCATCGTCTTGTGTTCGAGCTCCTTCATCCCGAGGGCGCTCCGGTCGCCGATGCGGACTCCGCGCTTGGACCAGTCGATGATCGTGTCGGCGCCGGCGACGGCCGGGAACACCTCGGTGTTGCAGGCCGGGTCGGGGCAGCGGAGGGTGTACTGCGCGCCGTAGGTCTTCGTGACCGCGCCGCGAGGCTTCATGACCTGCGCGGACTGGATCAGGCCGTGCTCGGGGCAGATCGCTTCGGGGCGGATCCAGGACTCGAAGTCCGGGCGCGGGTTCCCGGCCCGCCAGAACACGATGTACACGCGGTCCCTGCTCTGGGGTGCGCCGTCGCCGAGGCCCTGGGAGTGCATCGAGTTCAGCCAGAGCACCTCGTGCCGGTAGCCCATGTCGTGCATGGACGTGAGCCACCGGTTCCAGTGCACGCCCTTCACCACCCTGGGGACGTTCTCGACGATGACGATGTCGTAGAGGTGCACGGCGGTGAAGCGGGGCACGTCCCACATGCCCATGCGGGACCGGTCGGCGGCCTCGTTCGGGAGGGAGTCGCCGAAGAAGTCCCAGGCGAGCTGCCCGTCGGGGAGCTTTTCGCCCCTGGCCTGCGACCAGTAGGTGCACTCCGGGGAGAACCAGCCGATGTTGGTGCGCGGGTACCGGTGCGGGTCGGCCTTGTTGATGTCGGCCTTGTCGTGGTCCGTGTCCGGGTGGTTCGTGTTGTGCGTGGCGATCGCGAGGTCCCAGTGGTTCACGGCCATGGTGACGCGCACGCCGGGCACCTGGATCCCACCGGTCGACGAGCCGCCGGCGCCGCAGTAGTAGTCCGACATGGTGATGTCGGAGCAGCGCGACGTCATGAGGGGGCCTCGTACTCGCGGATCGCCGCGGCGAGCGTCGCCGTGTCGATCGGGGTCGGTTCGGCGCGCAGCCAATGCCGGGATCCGGCGTGGCTCGTATCGGCGCACAGCGGCATGGCCTTCGCGAGCTCCTCACCCGTCAGCATCGCGAACGAGTCCCCTGCCCCGACGTAGAGATCGCTGATCCGCACATCGCCGACGGACGCCGGCGTCCCCGCCTGACCGGAGATGCTGACCGTGTCGGCCGGGCGCTCGCCGGTCCTGAGGGAGCTCATAGCCGCAGCCCCGCCGGCGTCGGCGCCAAGGGATGAAGGGCCGGGGTGCGGATGCCGTCGGCGCGCAGCGCTGCCAGGCATTCCGGGCAGGTCACCTGCCGCAGATCCTTGTCCCTGGGCGTCTTTCGGCGACCGCACGCGACGGTCCCCGTCGGCGGCCACGGGTAGCAGACCCGTTCGCAGTCCGGGATGGACACCACGGTCGGCGTCCACGACTCCCGCCACAGACGGATCGGTCCCTCGCTCATGGGGTTCTCCTGCCATGTTGTCGTCGGGGCGCGTCATCGGCCCGCCTCGCATTCGGTGAGGGCCGCCACGAGCGCATCGCGGTCGGCTTTGGGCACGGTGATCTCCCACGTGTGGACGATCTGCGTGTACTTGGTGACGTAGGTGCACCGGTAGTAGGTCTTCGGGATGAAAGCCGCCGGGCCGTCCTCGCCCTTGCTCTCGTTCGCGGATCCGTCGACGGCGATCACATCGGCGAGGTTGTTCGCGAACTCGAGGCGACGCTGATCGCTCCACGCCCACGCGCCCCCGACCCACGCGGCCTTGAGGCTGACGATGTGCTCGCCCTGCACACCGGAGGATCCCTTGTTGCCGGGTTCGGCGACCCGGTCGTGCTGGAAGACGATGCGGCGGCCGGTGTAGGGGTCGCGCTCGAGGACCCCGGTCAGGACGGTGCAGCCGTTCGTGTCCTTGACGACGTCGACCAGGTCGCGGGCAAGCATGTCGTCGCGCTGCCGGCACCCGTTGTGGTCGACGTCGGCCCAGGCGGGCCCGAACTTGGGGCGCGAGTACGGCGGCACCGGCTGGGCCGGGTCGACCACGGTCAACGGGAGCGCCGCGGCGAGCGCCAGCGCTTCCGCGTAGGCGCCGTTCTGAGCGCCTGGATCCGGTTGTGCCGCGCTGGGTGCCGAGGTGGCCGGGGTAGAGGCCTGGGCGGGCGTCGTAGCGTGCGCGGTGGGCGCGTGCGGAGTGCTGGCGCGTAGGGTCCCGGTGATCATGCCGGCGAGGGTGAGCGCGACGGCCGCGAGGGCGAGGACGCCGGTCGTCTTGACGCGGGTGTTCATCGGCTCTGCTCCGCTGCCTCTGCGGGTGCGCATGCGGAGCAGAGGTCCTGGTCGTCGCTGATCCACGAACAGCCGCCGAAGCAGCCCTGGTCGTCGGTGCAGCCGCAGCTGCTGCAGGTGCGGATCTCGACGACGTCGACCAGGTCGATGGTGGGGATCCGGCGCAGGTCGGTCGCGAACGCGGTCACCCGGTCCAGCAGCTGCGCGGGGATGCAGGACGGGAACGTGATCGTGACCGTCGTCGCTGGTGTGGTGTCTTCGGCCTTAGCGACGGCGTCGTCCCATTCGGGGGTGCGCTCGACCTGGTCGGAGTACTCGATGCCGATCGTGGTCTCGAAGATCTCCACGGCGCGCTCGTGCTGCTCGGGGGACATCAGCACTCAGCCCCGATCGAGGTGAGGGTGGCGGTGGTGCGCTCGAGGCCGTCGAGGCGAAGCATGGTGTTGCTGATGCGCCAGCGGCCGTCGTCGAGCAGCCGGAAGGTGGCCTCGTCCGGGGTGGATGCCTGCACCAGCTGCGCCATGGTGCGCAGCTCGTCTGCCAGAACGAAGAGGGCGCTGCTCGCATCGAGCTCGTCCAGGCCCGCGGCCCGACCGGCAAGCCGGTCCGAGGTGCCAGCGAGCTCCAACAGTGCGGCGTGCAGGTGCTCGCTCTGCTCCTGCGCGGTCATCGCACGCTCATCTCGACGCGGCGCCCACCGAGCGGCCGCAGGACCGACGTGAACGTCTCCTCCATACGCTGCGTGAGCGGCTTCCCGTCAACACGGGCGCACACGAGCCGGAAGGTGCCGAAATCCCAGCAGACCTTCATCGGCACACCGAACGCGGCGGTCATCTGCGCCGCCAACTCCCGGGCGGTCTCGTTCTGGTCCATCAGGGACGTCCTTTCGCGTCGCGGAGCATGGCCTTCGTGATCGGCTGGTCCGGGTCGAGGGTGTTGAACAGGCGGTAGTAGTGCACCCACGCGCGATACGCGCGCACACACGTCAGATCGGTGCGGCTGCCATGGTTCGGGCACCCACCGCGGCTCTGACAGCCGCCCTTGTACCCACTCGGCGTGCCATGCGTGACCGCCTCGAGCTGATCCAGAACGCGACTCATCACGCCGCCTCCGCAACGGCCGCACGCAGCCGCCCGACATGCCGCACCGTGACCCCGACGATCTCCGCGAGCTCACGCTTCTTCAGCTGCCGCTCCCCCGCCTGCGCCAGCACGATCGCGCGCTCCTGTTCCGTGAGCCCCACGCGCTCGCCGCGGAGGGCGAGGTGGATGGCGACGTGGTCGATGACGGGGGCGTGGTCGACGGCGGGGGGTTCGTCGTCGGTGTCGATGTCGTCCCAGGCCAGGGGCGGGAGCCATCCGTTGCGGGACGCGCGGGCGATGGTGCTGCCGTAGGACAGGCGCTGCCCATAGGTCTCGATGGGCGGGTGCTGGTCCCAGAGCTCTTCGTAGACGGCG
Organism: Microbacterium panaciterrae; assembly: GCF_039541635.1. NCBI lineage: Bacteria > Bacillati > Actinomycetota > Actinomycetes > Micrococcales > Microbacteriaceae > Microbacterium > Microbacterium panaciterrae. The sequence continues at coordinate 37,461 of NZ_BAABGP010000037.1, read as the reverse complement.
GCGATGGTGGTGTGGATCTCGGACAGCACGTTCTGGCCGGCGAGGGCACCGCTGAGAGGGCGAGGGCCGATGTGCGCGTGGCGGCGGATCGCTTCGACGGACCATCCTCGGGTGCCGAGTGCTTCGATGCGGCGGCGGACGCCGCGGCCGCTGATCCAGTGTCCGGCGGGGATGTCGCGGAGATCCGGGGCGATCGCCAGGATCCGTTCAGCGGTCGTGCGACGAATGAGAACTGTCGAGTTTCGCCTCGTTCCGCGGCGGCTGTTGTGCCCGCGCATGATCCGGTTCACGCCCTCTCGTGAGGTGTCGGACATCGCGGCGATCAGAGCGGGGGTGAAGCCGGCCGTGATCAGGTCTTCGATGTGCGTCTGGGCGGGCTGGGCGGACACGAAGTCGGAGGTGGGCAGGCCGTACGCCGCGGTGCGGCGGTAGGCCGCTCGACGCTCAGCGTTCGCGGTCCGGCACGGGGCGCATGCGCAGTCGTGCTCCTGGTAGCAGCTCGACGTCGCGCCGTGCTTGTGGTCGGGCGGGCAGATCTGGGTTCGCATCACTCCTCCATCCTTAGTTATATTCCCGAATATAACTGAAAGGATTGGAGGTGCCAACCCCTTCACCTACAAGGGGTGGCCGTAGCGGCACAGGGTGGACAAATGGGCCACCGGCAAGGTCACGGTTTTCCAGCGTCCGCGGAGCGCACCAGCCGCCACCGAATCAACCAACCGAGGACCAGCATCACCGGCAGCGCTCCAACGCTCGCCCAGAGGATCCACCAGGCATCGAACGTCGCGGCCCAGACCCCTGATCCGATGCAGAGCGCCGCATACATGAGGCCCCCGAGACTGATGAGGCGCGGCACGGCAGCAAGCACCCACACGACCAACCACGCAGCGAGCACCCACGCTGCGGCCACCATGACGATGCAGGCCGTTGCTTCGAGCTCGCCGGCGACGGGGCCGGACGGCGGGACGATCATGCGTCATCCCACTCGGGGTGTGGCGACGTGCACCTGCGGCGCGAGGAGTTCACGACGCGGTTGACCGTTCATAGGCGCGAGCGCTGCGGATCTGGAACTTCGCGACCCAGCGCAGAACCCGCGTGCGTACCCGCCGGATCCGCAGAGTGCTCGCGATCGCCCAGATGATGACCTCGAGCGCGCCGAGGAAAGCCGTGACCACGAACGCCAGGAACAGGCCTGTGTACAGGAGCGCGACGATCCCCTTCGCGCCGAACGCTGCCTCGGGCGCCGTTGCCGCCCAGAGGTCCTTGCCGGCAAGGTCCACCCCGAAGAACAGCACGGCGAAGATGGCGGCGAGGACCGCCCAGAGGATCACGCTGTAGACGAGCACGCCGATGTGGCGCGCCCAGCTGCGCGGCTCGAAGAGGTAGGCGACGTGATCCGCGTACCGGTTGAACATGTTGGAGTTCCTCTCATTGATGCGCTGGCGCGCTCACTGCTGGTGGTGGTTCTGCTCACCCTCGTCAGAATCGGATCCGCTGGACGCGGGTGGTGCGGTCGGTGAAGGTGCCCATGCCCGCGCAAAGGTGGCCCCCGGGAGATGCGGTGTCTCCGAGCACCACGGTGCTGAGCTCGCGTGCGATCTCGTCTTCGATCACGGGGTTCCGCGTGCTGGTCGCAAGCGCCAGGTGGACCCCGTCGCGGGCGCCTTCATGGATGAGCTGGCGGACGTTGCGGCGCAGCTGCTCGAGCTGCGTGGCGTCTTCGGCGAGACGGAGGATCCTGTCGTAGTCGTCGAGGATGACCAGCACGGGAGGGAACGTCGCGTCGGGTTCGTCCTCACGGTTCCGGGCGCGCGCGTGGAGGATGTTGATCGCGTCCGCGACGATCAGGAAGGCCTGATCGAGACCGGACGCGTCAGTCGTGTGCGGGTCGAGCCAAAGCACCACGCCGCCGTGCTGCTGCCAGCTGAGGAGCAGGCGGATGAGCCCCTGAGTGCGTCCCGTGCGGTGCGGGCCGGTCACATGCAGGTGGGGATCCGCGGAAGTGTCCCACGCGTCGGTGAACGCGACGACGGCGTCGTCGAGGAGGCCGGTGGTCATGATCAGGCTCTGTGCACGGCGGGCGGCCGGCGGTCGGTGATCACCAGAGGGACGCTGCGGCGGCGCGAGATCTCGACGCGCCAGATGCGGCTGCGTCGATGCTCGGGGAGGTCCGCCCTGTTCGTGTGGTCGAAGCTCCCGCGCAGAGCATGCAGGAGGTCCTCGGCGCTACCCTCAAGGTCGGTCGGCTCGAATGTCCATCCGCCGCCGAGGTTGTTGCAGGGCCCGCGGACGCCCTGGCCAGAATCGACGATCGTGTAGACGACGACTCCGCGGGGTTCAAACTCGGCCTGGCGGGTCACAACGGCGTACGCGTCATCGGCGGCGCGGACCGTCCACCACCGCCTGTCACCGGCGAAGCGGATCTGCTCGTGCAGCTGCAGCCCGGCCACCTCGAGCACGGCTTCCACCGCCGCGGCGCTCATCGGCTGGCTCCGGCCAGTGCGGGCGCCGCATCGATACGCGTGTGCACGAACCCGTCGCGCAGCGTGGGCAGCACGCCCGCGAACAGGGACCGGTCGGCGCCGAGGATCAGGTGCACGCGGACCGCGCGACCGCAGTCGATGATCGCAGCGAGATCCATCGATCCAGTGAGGCCGATGTAGTCGTTGACCGCGAGCACCAGCGGTGTCTGCTCGTCATCGGTGTCCCGCTGCTCCTCGAGCCGCGAGTACCGCTCCACCATCAGGTCGTATGCGACACGGATATCGGCGGCCCCGTCGTCGACATCGCTCGGGCACAGCGCGTTCCAGCCGCTTTGCTGCAGTTCCGTGAGCATGGATGTGATGTGCCGTGCGCGCTCCGCCCGGTCTTCACCGATCAGCAGGCAATGCGCCGTCACCGCAGGCCTCCACTCCAAGGGAAGCTCCCCCTGGCTTCCTGGCCGTCGCAGGGTGAGCTCCCGGTACGCCTCGAAGCTGATGTCCATCTCCGCACCTCCTCGCAGGGAACACCCGATTGGTGCTCTCACCTACAAGGGGTCCCCCGCGAACCGGCCGCTGGACAAATCCCCTCGCAGCGCGGGTTCCCTCTCGAACACGACGCCATCACGGGCGACGTCCCAGAGCACGATCCAGTCCCCCTCGAGGCGCGAAACGACATCTGACGCAACCCGATCCCGGTACGACGCGGATGCAAGCCGCGGGTGCATCCGGTACCCGACCTGGATCCGATCCACTCCGAGCCGCTGATCTGGATGCCGCGGCCGCCGCCACTCGACGAGGCACGTCGCATCCGTCCCGAACACGCTCTGAACCAGCGCGTGGACGCGGGTCGCCTCAGCCTCGGATGAGACGGTCGGCACTGCGGGGAGCGGGGTCGTGTCAAAGTAGCGCTGCAGCTCATCCGCCGCGTCCCCGAGCGTTTGCCCCTGCAGCAGGTCGGCGATCCTCCGAGCGAGATCCGCCTGCCGCCGCTTCACATCGCCGTGTCGCTCCGACAGTTCCGCGTGGCGCCGTATTTCGTCGCTGGTGTAGTGGTGATCGTCCTCGGGCGCAATGCTGCCCCTTAGTCGTTGCGCGTCGCCCGCGAGCCGGGCGTACTCCTCGAGCAACGCGGCCGCATCCCACGCCGCCTGGTCAGATACGCCCGCAGCCACGATGAATTCGCCGAGGCAGGGCACCCTCCGAAGCGCCCCCAGCTCAGGACGCCGCAAGATCGCGACGACCTTCCCCTTCCGCTCCAACGGGCGATAGACGACGCGGAGCCCCGCCCAGAGAATCCCACCGACCGCCATCGAGATGACGAGCACCCAGGTGAGCCACGATCCGAACGGTTCCGGATCCGCGGCAACGCGCATCCCCAAGATCACCTGAACCATCACAGGGAGAGCGCCAAGCAGCTCGATTCCGAACGAGGCCCACCCCACCACGGCCGAGAGGTTCCGGAGCCACCGAAGTGGCGCCGTACGCCGCATCAGAGTCTTCTCGACCTCGTTGAGCGCGAGCAGCTGCTCGATGGCATCACGTGCCGCAGGGCTCGGCGCCGGGTTCACGACCCAGCACGCATCGAACCTCGCGCGTGCACTGCTCACGACCCGGAAGTATGCGTCAAGAAACACGCTGTCCTCCCCAGATCTTGATCCGGACAGCAGGAGAGCTCGTCCCGAAGAACCAGCCTTCCCCGTCCTCGACGGCCGGAACATGAACCGCCGGGAACGCAGCCTCCAGCGCCTCGCGCTCGCTGCCGTTGACGGGTCCGACGGCGACGGTGCACGCCAGACCGGTGAGGGTGGGATCGACGTCGACGTCGCCGACGATGACGTGCATTCCGGCGCGGTGTCCGTCTGACATGAGCCGGCGGATGGCGTCGTTGATGCGGTGCAGCTGCTGCTCGTTCCGAGCTTCGCTGGCGATCGCGTGGCGCTCGTCGACGAAGACGGTCAGCATGGGCAGCGGTGTCTCAGGTGCGGTGAGTCGCGCCTCGAGGATCTCCATCGCGCTCTGCAGAGTGCGTTCGACCTCGTCGACGTGCATGCCGGGGGCCATCCACGTCGGTGCGGGGATGAGGAGCTCTCCGTGCTGCCTGCAGCACATCTCGAGGAGTTCGTGGATGACGGTGAGGCGTTGTCGGGTGTTTGCGGCGACGACTTGGACGTGGGGGTCCGTCGTTGGGTCCCAGGTCGTGGACAGCGTGACGACCCGGTCGGCGATCGGCGGTGCGAAGGTGAGCGACATGGTTCCCTCCTGCTGAGGAGCGATTTGCTCTCTCACCTACAAGGGGTGCTCTGAGGCTCGGCGAGTGGACATCTACGTGCTGAGGTCGGGCGGCGCGAACATGCCGAGGGGGCGCGCTCTGCATCCCGTTGGGTCGGATCGCGGCGTCCGGTGCGCTGGAAACACCGCTCGAATTCGCCCTCGGACGAGCCTTGCCGTGGGTGCTCAGTGCACGGTGAGGCGCCTATCGAAACCGCGGCCTGCCCGACCGGGTCCCTGCCCGGAAGGGATCCCGCCGATCAGAGTGGTCTCTCCGCGCCCGAGGATGCGATACCCGAGACGTTCGTAGAACGGCCAGGACGGTTCCGGCAGATCCTCCGCGAACCCGAACATGGCCACGGCGCCACCACGGCGGCACTCTGCCTCGAGCAGCCGCACGAGTTCCCGACCGATACCGAGACCACGCTGCTCCGGCGCAACCGCCATATGCGAGAACAGGCGCCACCGCGTCAGCACCTTCCGTGCGCTCATGGGGTCCTTGAGGTGCAGGAGCGGTTTGATCAGCATGACGGGGGTCCACGCGGTTGCAGCACCCACAACGTCGCCTCCAGCGCGAGCGACCGACGTCACTGGATCGGGCAGACCCTGGAGCCCCTGGACGAGCTCGCGGACGATAGCCGGCGGGGGGACAGCTGCCTGGGTGCCGTGGAATCGGCGAAGGAACACGTTGACTTCGATGTTCGCGTCCAAGTCGGCGTTGTCGAGCAGCTCGAACTGCACCTCGTGCGGATCCGTCATGCCTTCACCGTACGCAGAGACGGATGAGATCAGCGCGTGGTCCGCCCGCGCGCGGTTTCCGCGATCGCGTCGCTGCGGCGCTGGTACTCGGTCTCGTCGATCCTCCCGGCGGCGTAGGCGGTGAGGTTTTCGACGACGTCGCGTGTGGGCGTGAAGCCTTCGTGCCAGCTGGTGGCGAGCGTCTGCACGACGGCGGTGCGCTGTACGTCGTCGAGTGGTTCGAACAGTTCCGGCCATCTCTGCTCGATGTCGAACGTGTCCATGGTGTCAGCTGGCGCGGACGGAGATGAGGGTGAAGCCGGCCGGCGTGAGCGAGCGGAGTGCGTCGAGGTCGGCGCCTTCGATCTCCTGCAGCCCGTTTCGGCGTGCGATCGTCGCTTCACAGGTCAGCACCGTGTCCTTCTTCGACATCGCGACCGGCGCACGCGTGATCTCCCACCCGTCGGGGGTCTGTGCAGCCACGAGGTCCTGAATCTCGTCGAGTTCCTCCCCCTGCACGGTGATCTTGCGGGTCTCGTCAGGGCGAATGGTTCCGATCAGCACCACGCAAGCCTAGAAGCAGCCACAGACGCTCTATCGCACCGATCGACCCACTAGGGCGTTTTCGCCCTAGACTTGTGTGGTGATCGCTGAGCAGCTCACCCAACTCCGACGTCGCCGCGGAATCGCCGCGACGGCCCTCGGCGCGCGCACTGGCATCGACACCAGCGCCATCTATGCGTTCGAACATGGTCGACGCGACCCCCGCGCCTCAACCGCCACCGCTTGGGCGAACGGCCTTGGCGCGCGCCTCCTCGTCGTTGACACCAGTGGCCGCGCCTCCGCTGCCGAAGCGCTGACCCTGATCAGGCTCGAACTCGCGCAGAACGACCGGAACGCCGCCACCCAGGTCCTCCTGCAGCTCGCAAACTCGCTCCATGCCAGCGACCCCCTCGCGGTGGCCGCACTCACTGTCGACGAACCCACCGAGCGCCTCGACGGGTGGTCCTGGGCGGTCGCCGGGATCGTTGAAGACGAGTCCGACCGGCGCGGCCTGCCGATCCCCGCCTGGGTGACTAACACCGCGGGAGTGCCAGATGCGGCGTGGAGCCCTTGGGCGGCGGAACTCGCTGACCTGGTCGACGTCGACCAGGTCCCTGAGCCCCTTCGCCGACGTGGGGTTCTCATCGAATCCGGCGAGTTGGCATCCGCATGACCGCCCCTCAGCCTTCCGCGCGGCTCACCCGCGATGACCTCGAGGTCGGCCTGCGCGATCTCATACGCCGGCTCCAGGAGCACGACGAACCGGTCGCGCTCCGCATAATCGGCGGTGCAGCCATCGCCCTCTGGCACAACGCCGCACGCGGCGCCACACAGGACATCGACGCTGTCCTCACTCCCGCCGATGTCATCCTCGCCACGGCCCGCACCGTCGCAGCACAGCACCTGTGGCCCGAGGACTGGATCAACGATCAGGCGAAGATGTTCCTCCCCAGCGGCATCGGTGTACGAGGCGAGGAGTGGGAACTCGTCTACTCCCGCGGATCCGTCACCATCCAGGTCGCATCCCTCGACATGCTGATCGCCATGAAACTCAACGCCGCGCAACGGCGCGCGCGACGCGAGTACGAAGATCTCCGCGCCCTGCTGGCTGAGCGCGAAATCACGACTGCCTCCGAAGCTGAGGCGCTGTTCGAGGACTTCTATCCCGGTGACGGGCTCAACGACACCGCCTACCGAATCCTCGGCCTCGCGCTCGAGAACCCGCAGCAGCCCGTTGTGACTCCACCGGATCTCGATACCCCGCCCAACCCGCTGCAATGATGCTGCTCCGGCCCATGCTGTCTGCGGCGACGCCCGCGAAGGTCGTGCCGGAGACCGTGATCACCGAAGCACACGCGCGTCGGATCGTCGCGGAGGCGCAGGCCGCGTACCGTCCGGACTACGGCTGGGGGCGTTCTCCCTACGGGGTCTCGACGACCCGTCTGATCCGGACGCTCAGCGCCCCCGACTCCTCGTCGACGGCTGCAGACGTCGTTGCGCTCGGGTGCCGCGTGGCCATGGAGGAGCTGCACAGCAGGCGGCCGACAGGCACCGACGTCGGCCGGGTCCTGCTCACGCACGCCGAGGAGCTTCTCCGGCCTAGGCTGCGCAAGGGGCTGTTCCACGAGTCGCCGGATGCGACCACGCGCCGGGCAGAGCGGAGGGCTGCCCGGCTGCAGAATGACCTTCCGGCGTTCAGTGCACTCTTGGGCACCATCCTCGAGTGTTCGGCGGCCGCGCTGCGTCGCACGATGGTCGACCATGGGTGCTCTTCTGTGCGACTGTTCCGTGGCGTAGCCGGCACTGGGGCGCCGCGGACCCTCGTAGAGGCATCAGCGGCGCGGTACCCGATGCGGGCGTTGAGCTCCTGGTCGACCGACTTCGAATCGGCAGAGACCTTCGCCCGTTTGCCTGGCCCTGGCGTCGGCGTGGTGGTCGAAGCCGACGTGCCGGCCGGGTGCCTGGCGATCGCGCCCGGCCGTGGTGAGGGTGAGGTCTTGCTGTTCCCGATCGCGCTGAACAGCCGCGGCCGCGCGGCAGGGTTCCATGAGCTGCAAGTCATCGAGGTACACACCGTCGATCGGTGATTATCTCCGCCGGCGCACCACTCGCGGGTTGAACGCGACGGACGAGGTCACGGCGTGCACGTGGAACCAGCGCGATTCCTCGGGCTTGGTGTAGCGGCCGTAGGCGATCACGTCCCGACTGAGCAGGATGTTCGGGTCGGTGATGCCGAGGCGTTCGAGGCTTTGCTTGTCGACGAGGATCGCGACGCTGTTGGCCGCCTTCTCGAGGCGGATCATGAGGCCGCCCCAGCGAGTCGTCCGGTACCCGGCGACCGTGCCCCAGATGATCAGGTCGCGGTTGAGCCAGGTCGCGCTGTCAGCGTCACGGGCGGCGACGATGATGTCTTCCGCGGGCACGGGCTTCTTCCCTCCGAGGAGCAGCTCGAGGTTCTGCGGCATCGTGCCGGCGATCAGGTTGAGCAGCATCGTCGAGAACGAGCGCTGGTCAGCTGTGTCCATGTCGCGCTGTGCCGGATCCGTGCGGTACCGGCGGGTGAGAGAGCCGGGGCGTCGCGGATCCGGGCGTCGTCGCCCATCCGGGCCAGAGCTGGGCGGCTCGGCGCCGAGCCGCATCCGCCACTGGGCGGGCCGGTTCCCCTGCGCGTGATCGTGGCCCGCGTCTCCCGGCTGGCTGTGCGTCTTGCCGGAGTCTTCATCGCACCCGGTGCGGTGATGCGCGGCGAACGCTGCGGACTTCTTCGTGGAGTGCAGAGCCGTGGCCCACGCCTTGGCGCCGCACTCGGAACCGTCGGGCACCTCGCCCGGGCACCACAGCGGTGGCAGCACGGCTAGGGTCCTCGCCTGTTCGAGGGTGATCAAGGCGCCATGTTCGTTCCTCGCCACTTCCATCGCCACTCCCCCTCCGTCGTGTGCGGTCTGAAATTGTCGACGCCCGATCTCGTCAGCTGGCCTAGCCTGCTTCTCACGCTCCAACGGGTCGTTGGAGAATTGCATCGAGGTTCGGCACCTCGAGCGTGCCCGCGTAGTCATCGGGCACCGGGTCGTTCACCATGCCTCCACCGTAGGGACGATCACCGACAGCGTGCACCCATGCCGCGGACGTTGGCCTGAGCGCTCAGCGCCTTGGCACCGCCATGGTGTCGCTCACCAGACAGATCCGCGTGGCCTGCTGGCTGCTGCAGGGTCGCGCTCATCGTTTCGGCCCTTCGCGACCCGGCAGCGGGTATCGGCGCGCGTAGGCCTTGCGTGCGGCGTCGAGCCTCCCGACGGCGAATCCGAATGCGTGCGTGGCGTCGGTGAGCTCGGCCCATTCCACGGAGGCGTGCGGATCCGGGTCGGTGCGGTCTAGTCGAGCGAGCTCGTCGGCGATGCGCTCGGCCGCGTCAGGCGCGATCGCTACGCGCCCGCCGTGGGCGCGGGCGGCGGCGGCGAGTTCTCGCAGGTCGATGACGTCTTGGGCGCTCATGCGGATTCCATTAGGGCATCGAATGGGCGGGCGATGTCACGGCGCCCGTACCGGTCGGCGAGCTTCGCGATCGAGGCCGCGGTGCGGTGCATGGTCGTCAAGATCAGGAATGGGGACTCACCGGCAGCCAGCAGCCACTCGACATCCTCAAGGACTCGTTCCCCCTTCGTCTGCTCTTCTTCGGTGTCGACGATCGCGGGTTCAGGGTCGGTATCGATCTCGTCCCAGGCGAGCGGGCCGACCCAGCCGTTGCGGACGGCGAGGCGACGGTTCCTGTCATGCACCCATCCGACAGGCTTGACCGTCCACAGCTCTCGGAAGAGCGCGTGGACGGCGTCCCGGCGAGCGGGGGTCACCTGGTCGTGATGTCCGTTGACGAGGCCGGTGAGATTCGCCTGGGTCATGCCCAACCGCAGCGCGAGATCACCTTCGAGGTGTCCTAGGGCCACGAGCGCCTGCAGACGCCTCACCGTCCCTGTCGCTGGGACGGTCCGCAGCCAGGGCAGTCGCTCGTGCGTTCGTGCCCGCCATGCCCGCTGGTAGTGGGTGTGGCAGAGTCCCCGAGCTTTCGCTGGCCGCGTGCAGGTGGGATGGTCACAGCTCCTGTTCAACGCGATGTTCATCGCCCCTCCCTGGGTGCGAAGGCGACTTGCCCTCCTACCTACAAGGGGTGGCTGCGGCGGGCCTTGATGGACAAAATCCGCCTGCAGGTGTTCCCGTGACGCGCCGGAGATCCATAGTTATCCATATCTATGGTCTTTTTCGCGGGGCGTCCGGGATGTCGTTGCCCGGGCAGTCTCGGCTGCGGTGTCCGATCAGCTCAGGAATCGGGACCCACGGTAGTCATGAGAGAGACATCACCGGCGACCGCGCATGTGGTCGCTATGACCAGTAGACGGAAGCGGATCCGCCGCATGACCCGGATGGTTGACGCGTGCGCGGGATTGGCACGCTCGCTCGCCCGCCTGTTCTGGTGGATCAGCGTCACCGTCATCATCGTCTGGGCTGTCGCGGGCGCGATCCTCGACGGCGACCCCAGTGACCTGGGCAGTCTGCTCACCGCCTTACGCCCCGGCTGAGCAGCTCGCGCCGGCAGCGGACTCTTACCGGCCGCTGAGGGCCGCGAGCAGGAGCACGAGGATCGCGGCGGCGGCGATCGCTGCGCCGTGCGGGTGCTTGGTGGGCCTGCCTGCGAACTGGCGGAGGAGGATGCGGGCGCCGCTGATGAGGATCGCGATGGGGACGAGGTACGCGGCGAGGGGGCCGGCGATGGTGGCGACGAGGAGCGTGGCCGTGCCTGCGAGTTTCGCGTCGCCCATCCCCCACCAGCGGAGGGCTGCACCGGCCCCGTAGAACACGGTGACGCCGGCCGCGGTCGCCACCGCGGTGAGCGCCGCCGTCGGGCCGTTGAGGATCGCGGTCTGTCCGGCGAGAACGGCCCCTGCGGCGAGCAGCAGGGCGGTGTACGTGTTGGGGATCCGGCGGGTGATCTCATCGATCGTGGCTACGACGACGAGGGCGGCTGAGAGGGCCACGAGAAGCGCCCAGGGGAACGCTGCGGGTTGCCAGTAGCGGACGAGGGCGAGCACGAGGCCGATGCCGGTGCCTTGCGCGAGCGCCCAGAGCAGCGGGTGGCGCGGGCGGGCCGCCACCTGGTGGTCGACCGCGGTTTCCGCGCTGCTCTGGGTGCTCGTCATCAGCTGAGTCCGGGAAGGACTTTGTGTGCGGCGTCGATGAGCTCGACGGTCTCGTCGTCGAGTTCGGTGTCGGTGCCGATGCGCTCGTACATCTCCTCGACGACGCGGTTGAATGCGTCGGCGTCGCCTGCCTTCATGGCGGTCTCGATCTCGAGTCGCCATCCGGTCTCGACGAGCGGGTCCGCGGCCTGTGCGGCGCGGGCCGCGGTGCGGGCGTCGTCGAATCTGGAGGATCCGAGGGCGCGGTGTGCGAGCTCGGCGGCGGCGTCGACGATCGCCTGACGCATGGTCTCTTCCCAGTTGCGCTGCCAGGTCCACCATCCGCGCTGCCGCTTCACGCCGGCGAACGGGATGCCGCGCACGAGTCGCACCGCGGCGAGGAGGTTCTCGTTGCTGGTGGTCTTGAGGTCGGGGCCGATGAGCTGGCAGAACACGTGCCAGTCGGTGGTCATCGCGGGGTGGGCGCTGAACCCGGCGCTGGCGCGTCCTTCGGGGAGCAGCGGGTTGCCGTCGGGGTCGTGTCCGAGGGCGCCGCGGACCTGCTTCGCGAGGGTGCGAGCGTTGCCGTTCTTCGGGTCGTACTTGTCGGGCCAGAGCTGGGACTGGACGAACGATCCGGCAACGGGCCCGTTCTGCAGGAGCAGGAACGCGAGCAGTTCCAGGCCGCGGCCGGGCAGAGCCTCGGGATCCGCGATGCCCTCGGCGTCGACCGGCCCGAGCAGGCGGATCATCGGTGCCGGCCAGTCTGGGACCACGACCATGGGGGCGCTCTCGCCCTCGAGCTCGGCGGCGGCTTCTGCAGGCGCGTGTGACTCCTCGGCGTCCGCGGTGGTCTCGGCGGCGGCCGCCGCGTCGGCAGCGTCCTCGTCGTCTTGGGCTACGAGCTCAGCGGCCGCGTTGGCGACCATGGCCTCGGTCGCGGGCAGGGGCTCGGCCTCGGCGGGCTGCGGGTGCTCGGCGATGAGGTCGACGACGTGTCCGGCCTGCTCGGTGACGGCGAACAGCTCGCGCATTGCATCGAGCTCTTGGCCGGCCAGAATCTGCGGGCGGAACGGCATCGGCGGCATGGCTCCGCCGCTGCAGTACTCGGCGTCTTGCGCGGACTGCACGTTGATGGTCGCGCCGTCGACGAGCGGGGCGCCGTGGGAGACGGTCGCGATCCCGAGGCGGGGCATGCGCTCCACCAGTTCAGCGAGCTCGTCTCGCAGCGCGCCGACGGGCGGCTCGGCGAGGATCACGATGTGCGGCGCCCAGGATTCCATCTCGGTCGCCCGGGTGCGCGCCTCGAGCACGCCGCCGACGCCGTAGGAGTCGAGGGCTTCGCGGCGGTCTTCCATGTCGGCACGCAGGTTCCGCACCAGCGCGGGCACATCAGCGACCTGCTGGATCCGTGCCCGGTTCAGCTTCCAGGCGAGCGCGTCGTCCATCCCGACAAGCGTCACCTGGATGTCCTCGGACCAGGGGTTCTGAGCGAGCTCGGAGGCGAGTGCGTTCAGCATGCCGACGGCGATCTCGTCGTCGCCGTTCACGTTCAGCGACCCGATCTGCTCGAGGTCGAGCAACAAGAACCCGCCGTTCGCGTCGGTGCCGATCGTCGCCAGCGCCGGGTAGGGGGACACCGTCGGCCGCGGCGGCGCCACGGCGCGCCCTGGGCGCACGATCCAGGCGGTCCCGTCGTCTGACACGCTCTCGAACGGCTCGGGCAGCTGTGCCGGTCCTGCCAGGTACAGGGCGACTTCCTCGTCCGCGACGCGCACGGCGACGAGCTCCGGCAGTTCCGCTCCGGTCTCTTCCGCCCATGCCTGCAGGGTCCGGAGTGAGTTGTCGACGTCGTCTACCGATGTCGGATCCGAGATGTATTCCGTCTCGAGCTCCATCCGCTGCGCGTCGCCCTCGGGAAGCGCGATCCGCTCGTCCAACGCCCGGCGGCGGCGCTGCTGTGTTCGACGTACGCTCAGCGCAGAGAGCAGCCCGGCTGCGAGGATCCCACCGATGCCCCCAGCGGTCATGAGCGGCACGGACCAGTCGATCCCCTGCTCGGCTTCTTCCGTCACGGGGGCGACCGCTTGCGGCGCCGGGCGCTCGATTGGCGGGGCCTGCTCGGGGGCCTTCGACGGCGACGGCGTGGCCGCCACGTTCGAAGAGCCGACGCCAGCGCCCGCAGATCCTCCGTCGACCGAACCCGGGGGGAGGGCTCCTGGAGCGTCAACGCCGTCAGGCGATGTGGAGGTCTGCGGCGCCGGCGCCGGGGTCACGGGAGCCGGTGCGGGCGCGGCGGGTGCCGCCGCTTCTGTCACCGGCACGTTCACCACCCATCCCGGCTGGATGAGATCGGGGTCCGTCAGGGTCTGACCGTCGGGCTGAACACCCGGGGTGGCTTCGACGATCTCGGGGTAGTTGTTGCCGTCCCCGGTGACGCGCTCGGAGATCCCGAAGAGCGTGTCGCCCTCCTGTACAGTCACCTGCTCGTCGTGCACCGTGGGCGGGGCCTGCTGCTGTATCGGGGTCTGCTGGATCGGGGTGCGCACCACGGGCGCTGACGCGACCGTGCCGGCCGACACAGACTGCACGGTCGCGGCGTTCGCCGGCGCCGCGCCGCTGAGACCACCAAGCCCGGCGAAGGTGAGCGCGACGGCGCCGATGAGACCGGCGGAGAGGTTCTGCTGCCAGCGCGTCGCCCGGAACTTCTTCCTGGTCTTGACGCCCCGGAAGGAGGCGAAGAGCTCGACGAGGAACGGTGCGGTGAAGGCCGCCCAGATCACCCAGAGAAGCAGCGGCAGCACCTTCGTGAAGAGGATGATGTTGCCGTAGTCGGGCGTGAGGGTGATGATCGCGTTCCACTGCGCGGCGGTCGGGAACGGGTTCCCGGCGAGCAGGAAGAGCACGACGGGGAACCCGATCACCCAGGCGAGGATCAGGATCAGGGATCCGAGGCCTGCGAGCAGCTTCTTCATGCTGGCTGTCTCCTTAGTTGTAGGTGTCGCCCGTCGTCGTGACGTTCACCGACTGCAGCTCACCGACCCTAACGTCCGTGGTGGACGTGGCCGTGGGCATCTGGATCTGCCCCGCCTGCCCGCCACCGGTCCATTCGACGACCCAGCTCGTGGTCGCCGTGACCGTGAACGTGCCGCCCTTGGTCGTGTGCTGGTACCGGATCCCGCAGGTCGGGGAGTCCACGGCCGCCTGGTTCGCGTAGGCCGCCGCGTTGAACGGCGTCCCGGCACCGCAGGTGACGTTCTGGCCGTCGCCGGAGTTCCAGTAGAGCGACTGCACAGAGGCGTTCGCGGTCACCGTGACCCCGCCGAGGGTCGCGGTCTTCGACTGCGGACCCCACGATGTCGGCGCCGGGTTGTTCACCCACAACCAGACCGGAATCCCGACCCAGGTGCGTCGATACGGGGCCGTCCCCGGCGGGTCGTCCGTGTGCACTTTCAACTCCGGCGCCATACCAATTTCGATCGGCGAAAGCACGAACGTCTTGGCCAGCGCACCCGCTGCCTGCGCGGGCGTGTACCGGTTGATCCCCGGTGGTGGTGTGTTCCTCCAGACCGGGACGCTGAAGCAGCCTTGGGCTGGAGGGCATCGAGCATCGGTGAACGTACACGTGTACCAGGCGCCCACCGACGGGTCGTGCGTTGTGGTGGGGCCCTGAGGATCGTCAAGGGACCAGTAGCACTGGCGCTCGTTGTCGAACCAGGCGTTTCCCACGTTGCACGGGATCTCAGTCGGCGCTGGCTTCGTGTAGTTGTCGACGCACTTCGATGGGCCTGGAGTGAAATCCGCAGGTCCCGCGCCGGTCCCGGGATTCGATGTCCCCGGATCACCTGGATTCGTAACGACAACGTCGCAGACCCAGACAGGCCCTTCGTAGTGACAGTCCTGAGCAGAGGCCGGTCCTGCGGCACCGATCAGCATCGCCCCAGTCGCAAGAACCGCGGCCATGATGCCAATGAGCAGACGCTTCATCCTCAGCATTGCGGCATCGCCTCCCCGTCCGATGCGCGCATCCGGCGATCTTCCTGGATCATCCACGCGTGCGCGTCCGGCACGTATACGAGCGTTACGGCAACGGGCGTCCCTGGGGTGTTCTTGATCTCGGGGACGCTGTACTTGATCTTCGTGTCATCGATACACCCGTAGAGATGCACTCCCCCGAAGTCGACCTTCTGCCCGTTCTGAGAGTTAGTCGACGTGGAAGCCTCGGACATTGCGCCGTTGAGCGTCCAAACGAAGGGGCCCCCAGAGGCGATGGTGTTGACGCCATGGTCAGCGGTGCTGTTCAACGTTGTCCACGCCGAACCGCCCTGCAGCACATACCCGCTCAGGTAGGACGCACCAAGCGAAACATTCTCGAAGAACGGGATCTGTGCCTCCAGGTACGCCTCGTACGTCTTGTTCGCCGCGGCGACAGCTGCATCTCCGTCCTTAGGCGCATCTACCTGTGGGGGCATGGGCCGATCGGTCGCCGAGGCCGTCGGCGTGCTCGTAGCCGTCGGCGACGGGCTGCTGCTGCCGGTGGGCTTGGGGGTGCCCGGGTCGCACGCGGTCAGCCCGAGCACCGCGACCGCGGCGAGCGTGGCGACGGTGATGGTGGTGGCGGTACGGCGGGTCATTTCAGTTTCCGATCAGTCGTGCGGATCTGGTGACGTGGATGGGGATATCCGCGATCTTGAGGATATGTGGGCTGTAGGTCATGTCGACGGTGACGGTGACGGTGTCGCCGGCCACGCGGGCGGTTCCGCGGACGCCGGCGGAGGCGAGGTAGTTCTGTGCTGCCGTGACGGCCATCGGGCCTGACAGGTCGAACGCGTCACCGTTGACGCTGGTACCGGCGGCAGCGTTCGTTCCTGCTCGAGCAGCGGATTGCGCGATCGAGATCGCCTGCTGCACGGTCTGCGATTGGCCTCCGCCGTCGACGACGATGCCGGCCATGACGAAGAAGGCCACGAAGATCAGAGCGAACATGGGCACGAACTTCATGTGGGGATCACCTCTCTCGGTAGGGGTCGACGGGCGAGTGCTCGGTCTTAGTGACGGTGAAGGTGCCGGGGAGGTTCCAGCCCGGGAAGACGAGATCACCGTAGGAAACCACGCAGGTGATCGTCGCGGAGACGGTACCGGCCTGGCCGAGGCCGGTGTGGAGCCCGTTGCCGCCGATCTCGACGTGGAGGGACTGACAGATCACGTTGCCGCTGAGGGAGGTGTTCGCCGCGGCGATCGCGTGAGGCACAGCGTCACCACCACGCGAGAGGGACGCGTCCCGGGCTGCCGCGAACGCGGCCGCCTGGACGGTGTTATTGATGGCTGCGCCGCGGCCGAGGAGCGCGATCAGGCTGATGAGCGCGATCGCGACGAGGCACATCATCGCCCAGCCTGGCACGTCTTCGAGACCTCCGCGCTCGCCGCGGAGGAG
Source organism: Microbacterium panaciterrae (assembly GCF_039541635.1). NCBI lineage: Bacteria > Bacillati > Actinomycetota > Actinomycetes > Micrococcales > Microbacteriaceae > Microbacterium > Microbacterium panaciterrae. The sequence goes on along the minus strand of NZ_BAABGP010000037.1, from coordinate 20,827 downwards.
TCGTCGGATGCGGGTGATCATGGTGCCGGCACCCACTTCTCGATCGGGCCGGTCATCGTGTAGCTGACCGGTGGTGCTTCGATGCCTGGCAGGAGCGCGACCGCGTTTCCGGTGACGGTCACCGTGACGGTGTCGGCTCCTCGAGTGATCGTGACGCGAGGGTTGCGGAGCGTCTGTCTAGTGTTGGCGATGAGCTGCTCTGCGGTGCTCTTGCCGGCGTCGGCGGGCGCCTGGTAGGCCCGGCTGTCGGTGTACGCGGCCTGCGCGGCTGTCTGTGCGACGTTGTAGCCGGCGAACCACCAGGCCGTCTGGAATCCGATCAGCAGCAAGAGCAGCGTCGCCATGAGGAGCATGGCGGTTCCCGCCCATCCCTCGTCACGGGCGAGGAGTGCGCGGAGAGCGCGGAGCCGCTCTTGCTGCTGTCGGATTCGGGTGATCATCAGTGCGGGAGCAGGCCCTGGATGAACCCGGGGGCCCAGGCGGTGACGGCTGCGACGATGATGCCGACGACGACGATGCCGCCGATCATCCAGGCTGCCCATGCGGGGATTTCGTTCATGGTGGGTGTTTCCTTTCGTGGTGGTTACTGGTGGAGGAACAGGTTGGCGATGGACGGGAGGAGGGTGAGCACGATCAGCACGGCCAGGGTCAGGTAGACGGGGACGGTCGCTCGTCGGGTGACGCGCTCGGCGTCCTTCCTGGTCGCGGCGGCGACCTGGTCGCGCAGCTGGTCGGCGGAGGCGAGCAGCTGCTCGCGGAGGCTGACGTGGGCTTCGGACATGCGCATCGTGCGGCCGAGTTCGACGAGCGGGGGGACGTCGAGCTGCTTGCCGAGGTTCTCGAGCGCGTCCCACTTGCTGACTCGGGTGAGGTCGGCAGCGGCGTACTCGCGACGCAGGCGCTTGAACACCCAGGAGTCGGAGAGGTTCGCGGTCTCGCTGAGCGCGGTGTCGGGGGTGGTGTTTCCGAGGAGCGCGACGGCGACGGTCTGCAGGTAGACGCCCATGAAGCGGGTGACTTCCTGGCGGGCCTTCGCGGCGCGCGCCTTCACGTTGGTGTCCACGGAGAACCAGAGGACGATCGCGAAGATCGGGCTCGGGGCGAGGAGCATCGCGGAGGCCTGACCGGTGACCAGCTGCCAGAAGATCGGGAGGACCAGGGGCGCCGCGAATCCGAACAGAGCCGCCTTCGCCTTGGACGCGTAGAAGTAGCTGACCGACATCTCGAGCAGGTCGAGGTCCTTGGTCGGCGGGGCGAGGAACTTGATGGCCGGCAGGTGCTGGGCGAGCCAGCTGCCGACGCGGTCCCAGCGCGTCAGCTGGACGGTGGGGCCCGCGGCGCTCACGGAGGGCTCTCCGAGGCGGGCCAGCGCGTCGCTGGTGCGCACAGTCTGAGGGGCGTATGCGAGGACGATCACTCCGAGCGCGATGCCGAAGAGCACCCCGGGGAGCACGGTGAGCCAGGTGACGGTCATGATTCCTGCCCTCCTCTGGTGGTCTGGATGAGGATGCGGGGTTCGGGGCGCACCCGGGTGATCGCCTTGGCCCAGATCATCAGACCCACGAACCCGCTGAGGACGATGAGCATCGCGATCACGCCGAGAGGAGTGCGGTAGAAGTCGAGCTGCCCGGAGCCGCCGAAGAAGACCAGGTAGACGACCGTGAACCCGATGAAGACGGCCATGATGCGCATGGTGTCGCGGGCCTTGGCACGCTCGACGTCGACCTCGAGCATGTTCTTCGATGCGACGTGGAGGTTCTCGGCGATACCCTTCAGCGCTGTCTCGAGGCCACCGCCGTTGAACTCGGCGGCCTGGATGAGCGCGATGAGGACCTCGTCCGCGGCGGGGCTGTTCAGCTCGTCGGCGAACTTCCGGAGGCTGTCCTTCACGGTCCAGGTCGACATCATCCGCGCGTAGAGACGGTCGACCGGGCCCTGGAGGATCCCTGGGGCGCTGCCGCGGGTCACGCCGATGACGTCCTTGAGCGTGTACTTGTTCGCACCGACGCCGGCGGCAAGGGCGCGGGCCCAGTTCTCGAGGGCGACGATCAGGTCGCGTTCCTTGGTGGGCGGGTTGCTGAGCAGCAGCGGGAGCCAGACGAGGGCGGCGGGCACAACGACGACGAGGACCGGGAACTTGGTGAGGAACGCGAGGAGGAGGCCGAGGACTGCGCCGATGATGAGGCGCTGCCGGGTTCCTTCGCTGATCGCGTTCCATCGCTGGGTGAGCGTGGGCTTGGGGGCGCGCGCTTCCTTCTCCGGTCCCGGCCGGAAGTACAGGACGGCCATGATGATGCCCCCCATCAAGCCTGCCGCGGCGAGGGCTGCAAGGGTCATGCGTTCCCCTTCCGGTAGGGCCAGACGTAGCCCGCACGGCGAAGCCGCTTGGCGGTTTCTTTGGTGGGCTCCTCCGGGGTGGTCCAGGTGTCCAGGTCCGGGTCGTAGAGGAACAGCGGCTTGGCCATGGGCTGGTGCTTGTCGTTGAGGACGATTTCGGCGACCTCGGTGACGACACGGCGAAGTGTGCCGTCCGGGTTCTGGATCTTCTCGATGTAGAGGATGAGGTGGATGCTGCGCCCGATCTGGCGCAGGGGGACGGTGTCGTCGGAGAGGCCGTTCTCGCTCATCAGGATGTCGGCGAAACGGTGGATGGCGTCATCCGCACTGCGGGCGTGGATCGTGGAGATGACGCCCTTACCCGCGAGCATGGCCTTCATCGCGCTCGGCCCCTCGATGCTCTTGACCTCGGCGTAGATGATCCGCTGGACGCTGGCGCGGAGGGCATCGTCGAGGCACTGGTCCAGGGTGATGCCTGCGGCGCTGTCAGCGCCGGCGGACTGCGGCGGGACGTACTGCAGGTCCTGCACCTGCCAGTGCCGCTCGGGGAGCTTGTTCAGGTAGAGCTCTCGTTCCGTCTCGATCGTGCTGATCTTCTCTTCCGGGGGGAACTCTGCCGCCAGAGCGCGGACGAAGGTCGTCTTACCGTCACCGGGGTACCCGGCGATCAGTTGGCAGAGGTTCGCGCGGGAGGCCGCGCCCAAGAAGGTCGCGATGTCCTGGTTGATCGTGCCGACGCGGACCATGTCGTTCAGGCCGATGTCGACGTATCCGTGGTTGCGGATGGTGACATTGGTGACCGAGCTGTACCCGGTTGCGGAAAGGCGGGCACCGCCGATGTCGAGGTTGAGGCGTCCGCCGGGGCGGGCGAAGCTGCGGCCGCGGTAGGAGGCGATCTCGCCGACCATGTCGTCGAGCTCGCGGTCGCTGCGGGCAATCGGTGGTCGTCGCTCTTTGAGGCCGGTCGTCTTGGTGACCACGACGTTGCCGAAGCCGACGATCGAGATGTCCTCGACGTTCTCCTCGCGGAGGTACTGCTGCAGGCGGCCGTAGCGGTGGGCCTGGTCGAAGATCGCCTGCCGGTACTGCCCGCGCTTGAGCGGCGACCAGTCGTGGTCGGCGCCGAGCTTGGTGATCTGACGGTTCACGTAGTGGTTGATGAGCCGTTCGATCTCCAGCCAGGTGCGCTCCTCTGCGGGAGTCTCCGGCCCGGCGGAGGCTGTCGCGACGTCGAAGGATCCGCGATCCCGCTCTCCGGCGTCGATGTCGGCGACGGGGATCTCGCGGGTGAGTTCCATGACGACGTCCCAGTCGACGTCGAGGTAGCCCGTCGGTTCGATCCATGCCGCTCCTCGGTTCTGCAGGACGTCGTCCTGCGTGACGGAGCGCGCGGCCTTGCGATCGCGACGGGTGCCGGCCTGCGCCGCGTCCTCGTCGTCGACGATGTGCAGGGGCGGGCGTCCGGTCGCGGCAGCGAGGAGGTGGTTGTTGCCGCGGACCCGAGGTGGTGTCGTCGGTGTCGGAGCGGGCGCGGGCCGGGTGCCGAGGTCGTCGAAGTACGGCCGGGTGGTGATCTCCACCTCGTCCGGGTCGAGGTCGCGAGGATCGCTCATGCGGTCACGCTCCTGTCCTGGTTGCGGGCGTCGAGGACCTGCAGGTCCTGCACGACACGGCGGACGGCGCCGCGGTAGGCGTTGCGGGCGGGTTTGGGGTCGGGGCGGCCGTGGGAGAACACGGCGGCTCCGAGGGGGTCGTGCGGGAGGGTGGCCAGGACGGGCAGCACATGGTCGGAGAATTCGCGGGTGCGGAACTTCTCGTGTGCGGAGGCCTTCAGCAGCGCCCAGAAGCGCTCGCTGGTGGTGCCGGCGGCCACGCGCTGGTTCAGGTCCGGGAGGTCGAGTCGCCGGTAGGACCGGTTGAGATCGACGACGGACGCCTCCGCGTTGATGATGACGCGATCGGCGCTGTCGATCAGAGCCAGACGGGGGTCGTCGATGCCGAGCCGGCCCAGGTCGACGATGACGTCGATGCCGCCCGCGCCCAGGGCACCGAGGAGGAGTGGGAGTGTCCTCCAGAGCCCCTGCACGCCGCCGACCATGCTGAGGCTCGCGAAGCCGGGGATCACCCACATGCGGTGCCCGTCGGGGATCGCTGGGATCGGGTAGTCGCGGAGCTCGGGGAGCTCGTGCACGGCGATGGAAAGGGAAAGTTCCGGATCCAGGATGTCTTCCGCTTCGAGGGCGTTGCGGGCGATCGCGAACGAGAGCCGTTCGATTCCGCCGGCGGTCGGGCGCAGGTTGAGGCGGAAGAACCCTGCCATGACCGTGGAAGCGGCAGAGGTGTCGGCCTCGATCAGCACGACCGGACGCGGCCAGTGCACCGCCAGCGCGGTCGCCGCGGTGGTCACCCCGGGTGCCCCGGCGAGACTGGTCATCGCGTAGACGGTCACTTGGATGCCCCGGTGGAGAGGTAGAGGGCGAGGCCACCGGATGCACCGCGGCTCGCGATCCCGGGGGCCGCGGCCGCGGACACGTAGACGTCGACGACGACGTCGTTGGTGTTCGGGACCGGCTTCACCTGCGAGACGACGGCCGGCGTGGTCTGCTCTGCGGTGATGTCGACCGGCGGCGCACCCTGCGCCTGCGCCGGGACGAGCACGACGTTGTCGCCGGCGTGGAGTGTCTGAGCCGGGTACTTGCCGGGCTGCAGGGTGATGCCGATGAGGGCCTTGCCGTCCGGCACGGCGAGCGACTTGGTGAGCGAAGAGGTGGTGACCATGCCGCCCGTCGGAATGTCGACGGCGGCGATCTGTCCGATGACGGTGTCGGCCTTCGTCGCACTGATCGCCTGCGTGTCTTGATCCGCTGCGATCGAGATCGTCGTCAGGTCGTCCTTGGTGATGACGTGCCCTCGCACGATGTCGCTCTTCGCGACGAACACGGGCGTGGACTTGCTCACGCTGTTGAAGGCGATGACGCCGGCGAGACCTGAGAGGAGGATCAGCCCGATGACAGCGAGGCCGAACAATGGTGACCTGCGACGGCGCACCGGCTTCAGATCACCGGAGACAGCGGGCGCAGCCTCCGCAGGGGCTTCGATGCTCGAAGCGAGCTGGGGTTCGGTGATCGTCACGCGTTGTCCTTCCACGAGGGCCTTCTACCTACGAGGGGTGCTCTCGCCGCGACGCTTTGGACAAATCCGCCCAAATTCATGACCGACCCCCCAGGTCTCAGCTCAGAATACAGGGTGGCGAAGATTACGCCAGCCGAAATCGACTTTCTTAGACCCTGAACACGATCCCCCCGTGCTCCTCACACGGTAACCCGTCTCGGGCGGAGGCGCTCCCCCGCGCATCGGGACTCGGACGACATAATTGACCCCATGCCAGATCCCTCCCCCGACGACCTTGGTGCTGTACTCAAGGCGTTCGGGGTGTCACCGCTGCGGATCGGGATTCTTCAGGTGGTCCTCCGGAAAGGGTCCGCATCGCTGCCGGACCTGGTTGAGGAGCTCGGCGCGAGCCGTACGACGCTGCGTCCGCACAAGGACGCGCTCGTCGAGGCGGGAGTCTTGCTCGAGCGGAAGGATCCGTCAATGGCCGGTGCGCGCAGCGGATTCAACCGGCTCGTCTATCGGGTCGACGTGAGCGCTCTTCAGGATCATCTCGAGCAGCTGCGCAGGTCGCTGCTGCCCTGACTGCTCGGCTGCCACGTGAACGGGCCCGTGGCGTGCCTCCCGGAGGGTGGAGGCAGGCCACGGGCCCGAGTCTTGTGATCGATCCTTGCCGGCGCCGGGGTTAGAACGCCTCGGCGTAGGCGACCTTGAGGCGCTTGCGGATCCGCTGGACGCGCTTGTGGAGGTTGTCGAGGGTGATGCCGAGCGAGTCGGCGATCTGCTCCCGGGACTCCTCATCCTCGCCCATGGTGACGCGGGCCAGGAGCGCGGTCTCTTCGCGGGTGAGCGTGCCGGTTTCGACGGCCCAGGTGAACAGGCGCAAGGCGAGGACCTCGACGGGCGGCTCGGCCGCCGTCCAGGCTCCCAGTTCAGCCTCGAGGACGTCGTTGCTGACGGCGGAGGTCTGGTCGTGGATGGCCTTGTCGGTCGGGGTGCGCTCGGAGAGCTTGCTGAGCAACCCCATGGTGAGGTTCGCGTGCACGCGCTGGTGCAGGTGCATCTTGTACTCGACTCCGATGACCTCCCACGCGCAAGTGATGGCGTAGCCGACCCGGTCGGCGCGGTCCATCCCGTCGAGCGCACGGACGCGATGTGCCATGCGCTGCGCGGCCGGGAGGAGCACCTGCACGAGGAGCCGCTCGGCGACGCGGTTGCCGCTGCGGGCGAGGGTCAGCAGCTCGTACAGGACCACGTCTGTGCGGTCGCGCTCCGCGGGCGTGCTGTCACGTCGAACGCCGGAGCGAATCTCGGTGAGCAGGTCTGCGCAGGAGCGGATGCCGAGGTCCCCGAACAGATACTCGCGGTGCGCGTACCGGGACTCCCATTCGGTGTTGAGACGGGTGGCGATCGGGGCCGGCTGAACGGTGGCGGACATGAGGAGCTCCTCGGGCGTTGTGGATCGAATCGCCCTCGACGCTCCTCAGCACGCGTGTACGCGTGCGTGTATTCGCCGCCTCCAATCGCGTGAACTTCGCCCTCGCATCCACCCGAGAATCCGCGTATTTCCGCGGATTTCGCGTGTAGTCACTCACCCGCTCCCGAAATTTCTTGACGGATCTGTCCAGACCTCGCCCCCACGCCCACCCCTTGTAGGTGAGAGGGCCCCGTCGGGGTCCACCGGATCGGGAGTGACCAGATGGGCTCGCAGACTCAGCGCCACGAGGAGGACGGTTTCGGCCAAGACCTCATCGAGCAGATGGAGGATCACGCCAAGGTGCTCCACGTCTTCGACGAGGGACAGGACATCGCCCTCGACCTGCACGAGAAGCTGCTCAGCGAGGAGACCCGGCAGCGAGCTCTCGCGTTCCTGCAGTCGCCCCGCTACGCGTCCGCGATCGAAAAGTACGAGCGGCTCACGACCGGCCCGGTCGACGTGCCTGAGGCCGGTGCATGATGAAGCTCCTCACCCGGACGCGTCCGCCGAAGGACCAGTCGAACAAGACCCGCCCGAAGGGCCACCCGAAGAACGCCACTGCCAACGCCACCCTCCCGGCGCAGTCAGCATCGTTCACGAACGGTTCCACGATCGGAAAGCGGACCACCTCGACGCTCCTGCTGATCTGCCTCGCGTGCGCACCGATCTCGCTCGCGCTCACACTGTTCCGCCCGGCACCCAAGCCCATTGCCGCGACGACGACCCAGAGCGATCAGCTGTCCGTGCTGCAGCAGAGCGCAGGCGCCTACGGCGTCGGCCTCGTCGGCGCCTGGCTGTCCGCCACCCGTACGGATCCGTCCTCGCTGCAGCCCTACGTGAGCACCGTCCCCACCGGCCTCGGTGAGGTGCCCTTCGAGTACCGCAACCTGTCGGTCGCCTCGATCGCACCGGCAACCGGGACCTCGCTGGTCACCGTCACCGTCGCCAGCGACATCAAGACCAAGCAGAGCGACGGCAAGGACCCCATCTGGGTGCGCCGGTTCTTCGAGGTCAACATCGACACCGCCAAGAACGCGCTCGCCGCGGTGGGTCTGCCGGCGCCGAAGGCGGGGCCGGGCCTGGCGACGTCGATGGGAGTCGGCTTCAACAACCAGCTGTCGCAGGACAGCCCGGCTGCGCAGACCATCCAGCTGATGCTCGCCGCGTATCTCACCGGTCAGGGCAGCGTCGACTCCTACCTGACGCCGGGCGTCTCGATCGCTCCGGTGACGCCGGCTGCGTTCACCGGGCTGAGCCCTGTGTCGTTCCTCTCGCCCACTGCCCCTGACAAGGCGCCGGCGGACGGCACCGTGATGCCGGTCCAGGCGACCGTGGCGCTGAAGACCGCGGACGGGCAACTCGTCACGGCGACGTACTTCGTCCATCTCACCGTCCGCGCCGGCCGCTGGGAGGTCACCGACCTCGAGGTCTCCCCGACCCCGGCCGATGGCGCTCACGCCCCGGCGAAACCCACGCCCACAACGTCACCGTCACCGACCACCACTGAAGGAGCAACACCATGAACACCGTCATCTTCGACCTTGCACACCGCGCGGCAGCCGGTGTGCACTCCGCTGTCGTCAAGACGTCCGGCGGCCTCATCCAGACCGGAGCAGATCTCAACAACCAGCTCTACACGCTGCTCAAGGACGCCGGGCTCACCGTGATCCTCGCCGGCTTCGTCTTCCTCTGCTGGAAGAAGGGCTGGGCGGTGGGCGGCGTGATCGGCGGCGTCCTGATCGCGTCGTTCGGAATCTGGATCGTGCACGGGAACGGCATGGAGGTCCTCGCCGGTATCTGGAACCAGACGTTCACGGGGTAAGCGACGGCTCATGAGCACCACGGACGCCACTCCGCGCCGCACGGCGCGGATGTTCACCGCCATCAAGAAGATCCCGACCCTGATCGGGAAGCTCGGGGAGTGGCGGATCCCCGGCGGGCCCTACACGCTCGTGCAGCTTGTGACCGGCGGCGTTGTCCTGTTCGTCGGATACAACACGATGTCCGTGTGGGGCCCGCTGGTGGGTGGTCTTCCTCTGGTGCGCCTGGTCGCGCTCGCGATGGCGTCCGTCGGCGTCATCTTCCTCACCGGTCACATCCCGTCGACGCGGCGCACCCCGTTGAACCTGCTCACTGACTGGTTCCACGCCTCAACCCGCCCCGTGGCGGGGACCGTCGACGGGCAGCCGGTGAAACTCCTCAAGCCACACGTCGTGCACGTGGATGTTCTGCTCGCCGAGCTCGACGACGAGGGGCTCGGATCCGCGATCTTCACCGTCGAGCACGCACCATCCACCGCCAAGGCCCCGCAGATCCCCGCAACCGTCGTCGCAGAGACGGAGACGGCGCCGGCCAACGCCCCCACCCCCGTACCCGCCCGCCGTTTCACCTCGGGCATGGACCGCCTGCTCGAGCAGGCCGGCGCGAAAGAGAGCTGACCATGACGATTCGTGTTCCTGACACCGCGATGATCGGCCACCTGAAGTGGACCGACTCCGGCGTCGTCTGGGCCACCTGGCGCCTGGAAGGCCTCCCCAAGGGGCTCGGTGGCAGCGAGCTCAACGAAACTCGACGGCGCATCCACCGTGCGCTGGCCCACGGCATCATCGGCGAGTACATGCTGATGGGCCTCGGCGGCATGGTCTCTCCCGAGGAGATCGCGAACAACATGCTCGACGGCATCGACGTATCCGAGCACCCGATGCTTGCTGAGGAAGTCCTCCTGGCCATGGACGACTTCGATGCACATCCGCACGGGCGCCGTGAGTTCTGGATCTCCGTCCCGCTGAAGGCGAAGACCCCGATGGATCAGTTGCGCCGTGTGTGGAGCTGGGCGGAGAACTCCGCACGGGAGCGCGTGGGATTCCGGATCGCGCCGCCGGCGCCGGACGCGGTCGTTGCCGCGCTGCGCGCCGCCAAGCACATCGAGGACGCGATCCCCGGTGCCCTGATGCCACGCCGCGCCACCGTCGCCGAGCAGGTATGGATTGCGACGCACGCTCTCAGTCGCGGCCTGTACGAAGCGCCCGCCCCGCAGCGGCGTCCCGATGGGATCGCCCAGGGCGCCCGGCAGCTGCAACTGGACGAGCACCTCGCGAAGGTGAGCACCCCGAAGAGCTACCCCCCGTTCCACATGGACGAGGGCGGTCAGACCGACACGACCAGCAAGATCGCTCACCGCAACCCGCTCAAGGCGCGGTTCCTGAAGGTCACGAACCTGCGCGCGATGGAGTCGAGCTACCAGAGCATGCTCGCGCTGTCCGGCACCCCGAAGGGCGGATGGGACGAGGACCTCGACTGGATCGGCACGCTCGACGAGCTCGGCGTCAACGCGGACTGGGTGTTCCGTGTGCAGAGCATCAGCGCCAGGGAGGCGAAGCGCCGCAACTCCCGGATCGAGGCGAACATCGCCGACCAGATGGACCAGCAGGATGGCACGGCCGCGATCACCGGTACCGGCGGCGAGATGGACGTGGCGGCCAGTGATCTGAACCAATACCACCAGGAGCTCGGAGCTTACGACCGCGAAGTCCAGGTGCAGGCGACGTTCATCGTCGCCGTCGGCGACTCCACCGCCGATGGCGCCATCGCGCGCGCCGAGTTCGTGCGGAAGTACTTCGCCGACTCGCTCGAGTTCCAGTTCGACATCCCCATCGGCGGCCAGGAGGCTCTCTGGTGGGCGATGTGGCCCGGCAGCCCGACCACCCGCATCGTCCGAGAGTTCGCGGAGCTCACCACCGGAACCCACTTCGCAACCCTCACCCCACTCACCAGCACGGAGCTCGGTGACAGCAAGGGCGTTCTCATCGCCGACAACATCAGCAACGGCATGGAGCGACCGGTCCTGCTCGACCTGTGGGGGCAGATCAAGGGCGACGTGTCCGGATCGATCGGCCTGGCCGGCGAGCAGGGCGGCGGCAAGACCGTGTTCATCAAGATCGCGATCGGCGGCGTGCATGATCGCGGCGGCCGATTCGTCGCGATCGACGGGTCCAAGGTCCGCGAGTACGCGACATTCGCGCAGACCCTCGATCAGACCTCGACCATCCTCGTCGACCTGGTGAACCCGAAGTACTCGCTGGACCCGCTGCGCATCTACGGCGCCGAGGCCGGGGCCTCGTACATGTACACGCTGTGCGCCTCGCTGCTCGGCATCGCACCGCTTTCCGATGACGGCATCATGCTCGCCACGGTCCTCAACGAGCGTCGCGCGAAGGAGCACAATCTGGTCAGCATCAGCCATCTGCACCAGGAACTGAAGGAGCTGGGAGCCGGCGGCGACTCGACCGCGAAGCGGCTGGCCGGACTGATGAGCCTGTACAGCGAAACCGAGTACGGTGCCGTGCTGTTCGACGACTCTCTGCCGGTCCTTGATCTCGACGCTCGAGGCATCGTCTTCCTCACCTACGGCGTCGCCCTGCCAACGAAGGAGGAGCTGGATAACGAGACCCAGCTCCAGCGCCTGGGTCTCGACAAGATCTTCGGCAACGCCATGTACGCGCTGCTCGCGCGCATGAGCCGTGAGATCTGCTTCCGCAACCGCAACGAGCTCGCCCTGTGGGTGGTGGACGAGTTCAAGCACGTCGCCGTCAACCCGCACAGCCTCGCCGAAGCCGAGGTGTTCCTCCGCCAGGGCCGTAAGCACGGCGCTCCTCTCCTGATCGCATCGCAGGATGCCCGTGACTTCGGCGGGCCGGAGATGCGCGCGCTGATCAAGAACCGGGTTCTGACCCGGCAGACGGACACCGACGCCGCCGAATCGAATCTGGAGTGGTTCCAGAAGGGGTTCAGCAAGGACGAGTCGAACGTGAAGCTCATCACGGAGCAGCTCTCGCCGCTCGGCCCCGACAACAAGGTCCCGCTGGACAGGCGCGGTGAGGCCCTCTTCCGTGACGCCCGAGGGCGCATGGGCAAGATCCGCACGCGGGTCTCCCGTCGCCCCGAGCGCGCTGAGGCCACGCTCTCCACGCCCGATGCGGAGAAGGTGCCCGACTCCGAGGAGGTGTCGGCATGAGCCTCTACGCGCTCGCAGTCGAGGCGTCGACGGCGCGTCGACGGATCCGCCGTGTGATCCGGTGGGTGCTTCGCCACCCGGTGCGGGTCGTCGCGATCGTCGTTGGAGGGTGGCTGCTGATCTCGATGCTGGGCGGGAACGCGATCATCGCGAACGCGGCCGACGGAGATCTGAAGTCCCTCCCATACTTGAGCGCGCTGACCGCGAAAGACTCCGGCGGCGTCGACATGCTGCACTACGTGTTCCTGCCGATCGATAGGGGCGACATCTTCCACCCCGACCAGTGGTTCATGAGCAAGGTCATCGACCCGATCTGGATCTGGAACGTGGTCTCACTGTCCTGGGGCCTGTGGTTCATCGAGTTCCTGGTCACGATGGAGTGGATCGACTGGATCACCCCTCCGCTGCAGTCGATCTTCGACCTGCTGTCCTCGATCGTCACCTCGATCGGCTGGGTACCGCTGGCGATGACCGCCGCCGCGCTCATCGGGATCGTCGCGATCATGCACGGTCGCGTTGCCCTCGGCATCACGGAAATCGCCCTCTCGCTCACCGCGGCCGCGCTCGTCGCCGGGATGCTCGCGAACCCGATCGGCATGGTCACCGGGCCGGACGGGGGGATCCGTAAGGCGCAGCAGTGGTCCGGGTCGGTCGCCGCGGCGATCGCGTCCGACAACAGCGACTATCTCAACGCACCACCGAGCACGGACAACGCCAAGCAGATCGTCAACGACGCGCTGCTCTCCCAGGTGATGGACGTGTGGGTGCGGGTCCCGATGCAGGAAGTCACCTTCGGGCATGTCCTGACCGGAGATTGCGTGAAGGCATTCGACACGTCGATGATGCAGGTCAACCCGGGGGACCCGGGAACGACCAGCAAGGTGCGCGACGCGATCCGCGGTTGTGACCCCGCGGCCGCGGATTACGCGTCCAACCCGAACTGGGGCACGGTGGTCACCGCCGGCATCGCGACCTACGGCACCAACATCCTGCTGGCGATGGCGGTCGCGCTCGGGTTCGTGCTCTTCCTGGCCACCGGGTTCACGATCTGGAACGCCGGGAAGTGGTTCTTCGCGAACGTCGCCGCAGTCCTGCCCTCCATCGCACGTCATGCCTGGTTCAGCGCCATGGCCGGCGTCGTCGTGGGTCTGTTCACCATCGGCATGTCGATCATCCTCGTGACCGCGTTCCTGAAGCTCACCACCGGTGCCATGACGCTCATGTCGGGCATCCCCGGGTTGTCGGCGATCGCGCAGCTCGCGTTCCTCGACTTCATGGTCACGGCGATGATCATCACCCTGGTCTGGCAGTTCTTCAAGGCGAAGAAGGCCGGGGAGAAGTTCGCCGCCCGGATGGCCCGGCTCGGCCTCGGCCGCCCCCGCGAGCAGAAGGCGCGCCCGGTGGTGAAGAACGTCGTCCGGCAGACCACACGGTTCGCGGAGTCGTACCTGCGCGGGAAGATGTTCGCCGACGCCGCGGGCGCCGCTGTCGGCGGTGTGGCTCCGGTGATCACCACCGGTGGCACGATGGGCGGATTCTTCGGTAGCAGCCGTCCCGGCGCCGCACCGACGCAGACGCAGACGCCGGTGCCGATGATGCCCCTTGAAGCGATCCCCTCCCCCGCAGCACTCGGGCCGGGCAAGGGCACCAGCGTGAAGGAGAAGGCCGCGAAGGCCCTCACCGCTGGCGTTTCGGTGGGTCTCGCCGCGGCGACCGGAGGCACCAGTGCCGCCGTGCTCGCGCTGACCAAAGAGGGCGGCAAGTACGTCCTTCAGCGCGGGATCCAGAGCACCGGTCCGGACAGCGCCGCCCCCGTTGAGCCCCGCTCTCAGGGGACCCGCTCGTCCGAGCCGTCCACACCGGCCGCCTCCGGATCCGGGAGCGTGCACCGTCCGACGTTCACCGGGTTCGGGCGCCGCATCGAAGTGGACAAGGACGGCGTCAGCCGCGTCATGCCGCGCGAGGCCCCGCAGCGCGGCGGCGTCTACCGGATCACGGCGCCGACCACTCCTGCGGCGGCGACGGGTGGCGCGTCGACGGCGCTGCGGGAGCGGCTGCGGAAGGCCGCGGAGCGGAACATCTGATGAAGAAGGGCGTTCTCGTCGCGATCGCCGGCTTCGCCGTTGGCGCCGTGGTGCTCGTGGGCGGGTACCTGCTGATGATGGCGATGACCATCTTCGGCGCCGGCGGTGCGGCCGCATGCGCACCAGGAGCTCCGGCGCCGATGGTGTCGGCGGCTGCGCCGGCGAGCGGGTCGCTCCCGGAGTCGATCGCCGGCTACTCGGGTGAGCAGCTGACCAACGCGCAGGCCATCATCACGGCCGCCCGTGCAATGAACCTCGGCGGCAACGCCCAGGTCATCGGCGTGATGACCGCGATGGACGAGTCGTCGCTGCGCAATATCGACTACGGCGACTGGGAGACCTCAGGGTGGACGAACCCGGACGGATCCCGCACAACCTCGATCGGCTTGTTCCAGCAGCAGGACGAGTGGGGAAGCCGCGCGGACCGCCTGAACCCGCAGAAGTCCGCGACGATGTTCTTCCAGGCGCTGATCCAGGTCCCCGGATGGGACACGCTGCCGCCGATCATCGCCGCCCACCGCACGCAGATCAACGCCGACGCGAACGACTACCAGCGGTTCCTCGACCCGGCCACCCAGGTCGTCTCCGCGCTCACGGGGCTGCCGCTGTCGTCCCAGCCCGGCGCCGGCACCTGCAAGATCGGCCCCGCCGGCAACAACTACCCGGCCGCGGCCGGCACCGAGCCGGGCCCCTGGGGTGGCTACAACAACGGCGGGATCCCCGGCAGCGCCCTGCAGCCGATCCCCTGGGCGCCCGAGCACTCGCTCCGCCCCGACGCCACCGCGGCGCTCATCGCGATGGATCAGAAGTTCTTCGCCGACAACGGTTTCCACCTCCCGATCAACGACGGGTACCGCGACTTCGACCAGCAGGTCCGCGACAAGGCCACCTACGGCGACGGAGCAGCCACCCCAGGAACCAGCAACCACGGCTGGGGACTGGCCATCGACGTCGGCACCCAGCAGCACTACACGATCAGCGAGAGCGATGCGACGTACGCGTGGCTCAAGCAGAACGCGGCCGCCTACGGGTGGAAGCACCCCGACTGGGCCGAGCCCGGCGGATCCGGCCCGCGGGAGGCCTGGCACTGGGAGTACTGGGGCAAGGAGAAGAGCGCATGACCATGACCAAGGCCTTCATCATCGGCGGGATCCTCGCTGGCGCTCTGCTGCTCACCAGCTGCGCCGCACCTGCCCCTGAAACGACGCCCACGCCCCCCGGAACCGCGCACGAGACCCGTCCGCTGATGCTGCCCACCGCCGGCAGTTCAGGAGGGGACACGGCGTCCCTGAAGAGCCAGCAGGAGGCTGCGGACCTGGCCGAGCAGCTGATGCCTCAGTTCCTGAACCACGCCCTCCCCTACGACCAGTGGTGGGCGGCGGTGTCCCCGTCGATGACCGTGGAGGCCCGGTACATGTGGCAGGACACCGACCCGAAGGCGATCCGAGGCGCAACCGTCACCGGCCCCTCGACCGTCGCCGCGGCGCCGAGCTCCACGCAGGTCACCGTCGACGTGCCTTCTGACGCCGGCGTCTGGCAGCTCGAGCTGATCCGGCAGGCCGAGGAGGGCGCCGCTCCGGGCCGCTGGCAGGTGTTCGCACTGACCTCTCCCCCACGATCCCGGAAATGAATTTGTCCACTCCGGTCACCGCAACGCACCCCTAGTGAGTGAGACCGCCGATTTCGAGGAGCACCCCATGAACGAAAAAGACACCGACGCCCTTCTGGTCATCCTGGTCGCGCTCCTCGCCGGCCCAGCGCTCCTGGCGTCTGTCTTCAAGCCCGTCCAGAAGATGCTGATCAACTGGAAGATCCTCGTCACGGACAACGTGCTGATCCCGATCGGCGACGGGGCGGGCCTTGATCTGCCGCGCATCATCATCGCCGTGTGCGTCCTCGTGGCGATCGTGCTTCTCGGTGCGATGCTTGTGCGGCGCACCGTCGAGCGCAGGGCGCTCGCGCGCAAGGCCGGTGAGCAGCGGTGAACCGCATGCTGATGCCGGGATCGAAGCTCCCGCAGAAGAAAGCCCCCGTTGCCCCGATCCTGATCGTCCTGCTGATCGCAACTGCCTGCGGTACCGGCGCCTACCTCGCCGGGAACATGACGGTGGTCGTGCTGATCTGCGTCGCAACGATCCTGGGGATCCCGGCAATCATCGCCGCCTACCTCCGTGCCCGCGAGCGTCGCGAGAGCGCTGATCTGCTCCTGCTGCGCGGCCACGTCCTCCTCGGTTGGCCGGATCCCGACCTGAGGCAGATCGTGCCCTCCCGGTATCGGGGCGGGTGGATCGGCGTCCCGCAGCGCATCGACATCGTCTACAACCCGCTCCTCGACGAAGACGCACCCGAGAACATCGCCGAGGTGATGCGCCAGGCCAAGAAGCAGTACAAGGTCCCCTACCGCATCAGCAAGGAGTCGAAGAACCGGATCCGCCTGGTCGCCGCGCCGAACAGCGCTGCTGACCGGGAGCGGGACGAGAAGATCGACCGCTCCAAGCTGATCATCGCGAAGACGTTCGGCACCTCAGCGTCCACCACGGTCGCCACTACCCCGGTGACGCGCACCGTCGGCGACAAGCAGATCACCGAGACCCGAGTCACCCGGATCACCGTCAAGTACGAGGTGGCGCCCAAGCTTTCCCGCTCCGGCGTGCGCGCGTCGATCGAGTCGCAGATCTCCGGAGTGCTCGAGGGCCGGTGGCGCGGGTTCTGGGATCTCCCCAACGACAGCTTCTGGATCGAACCCCGCCCCGAGCTTCCTCCCGTGATCGAGAACCCCTCCGTGGCGCCCGCCACCGTCGACCCGCTCGCAACCTACGACGACCTCGCCGTGCCGATCGGCGTCGACGAGGACGGCCACACCATCAGCTGGCGCCCCAAGCACGACGCGCACGTCCTCACCACCGGCAAGACCGGGCGCGGGAAGACCGTCTGCCTCCTCGGGATCACCGAGTACCTCGCCGCGCACGGGTGGGAGATCTGGGGCATCGACGGCAAGCGCTTCGAGATGCTGGGCCTGCGCACCTGGTTCAACGTGCGTCTCATCGCCGGACGCGTCGACCACCAGGCCCGCGTCGCGCACAAGGTCTACCAGGAGATGCAGCGGCGCATGGCCGCGTACGAGAACGGTGAGCAGCGCCTCGAGGACTTCACCCCGATCCTGTTCGTCATCGACGAGTTCAAGACGTTCCGCAACGCCCTGCTGCGCTGGTACCGCATGGTCAAGCCCAAGGGCGCCAGCACGCAGCCTCCCGTCCTCGACGAGATCAGCGACATCGCCTCCCTCGGCCGCAAGATGCGCATTCACATCGTCGTCGGCCTGCAGCGCCCCGACGCCGAGTTCATGACCGGCGATATGCGCGACAACTTCGGGTTCCGGATCAGCTGGGGTCGCCTCTCCGCCGAGGGCGCCAAGATGATGTGGAACAACTTCGTCACCGGCACCACGATCCCGGCCCAGATCCGCGGCCGCGGCATCGCCTACAACAAGGCCGGCGAGCCCGTCGAGATCCAGGGCTACTGGACACCCGACCCCTACCAGACCGACCCGGAACGCCCCGAGGTCTGGGTCTTCGAGAACGACCTGCAGCTCGTCAAGCAGATGCAGCCCGCTGAGCGCATCCACGAGCTCATGAAGATCGTCGACCCCGACGACCGCTTCGTCGACCTCGACGGCGACGACAAGGTCGACGCGCTCAACTACAACGACTACATGGACACGCGGATCATCTCCGCTGGCGACCCTTCGCTCGTCGACACGTCCGTGAAGATCTCCCGCGCGATCGCCGACCAGGCGGCCGAGGAGAAGCAGGCCTCCCGCGTCGCGCTCCTCGAGCGCATCCAGATCGAGGCCGAGGCGGAAGACCCCGAGATCTCCGACGAGGAGGAGATGTTCGCCGGCTACTCCCCCGCGGCCGACGCGTTCCCCGAGGAGCTCCTCACTCCCGGGGGCGATCTCGCCCATCAGGGAGTTCTCATGCTCGTCGAGTCCGACAGCGACACATGGGGCCTGGTCGAGTTCGTCGACGACGACTCCACTCTCGATGACGAGGACGACGACTCCGTTACCTTCTCCTACCGCGACTTCCGCACCGGAGAGCCCGGCTCCAAGACCGTCCCCCGCGGCACCTCGGTCATCACCCGCACCCCGATCGACCCGGAGGCGCGATGATCGGCATGCGAAGCTGGTACGGCGCGCCGCCTGTTAATCCACGGCCTGGGCACATGTATGTGTTTGCATGGCCCTATGTCCGATCCGATCGAACCCCGAGTGCGCGTGAAGAAGCCGCGTCGAAAGATGGGCGCCGTGGCGGATCCAGTGCTGGTCAGCTGGAGGATCGAACTGGCCACCCGCAGTCGCGTGAACG
Source organism: Microbacterium panaciterrae (assembly GCF_039541635.1). Classification (NCBI taxonomy): domain Bacteria; kingdom Bacillati; phylum Actinomycetota; class Actinomycetes; order Micrococcales; family Microbacteriaceae; genus Microbacterium; species Microbacterium panaciterrae. The sequence continues at coordinate 2,437 of NZ_BAABGP010000037.1, read as the reverse complement.
ACCTCGCGAAGCGGGCCAGTATGTCTGCGTCGGAGTTCGTCGATCGCATGGTCGAGCATCTCGAGTTGACGCCTCAGGGCGTCCCGCCATGGGTCGAGCAGCCGTATGTCTCCGACAGCGATGCCACGCCCCGTCGGAAGGTCGGCTCGATCGAGAGTCCCGTACTGATCAGCTGGCGCATCGAGACCAGCACGCGCGAGCGTGTGAAGCAGCTCGCGAAGCTGTCGGGCATGTCATCTTCGGCGTTCGTAGACCAGATGGTCGCGAATTTGCCGCTCACCGACCAGGGGATCCCGCCGTGGGTGCCCCCGTTCGATCGCGATGGGGAGCTGCCTATCGACACGGTCTAACGCAAGAGGCCCCCTGCCGAAGCAGAGGGCCCGTTCGCTTGGGGTTCAGATCCCTGAAGTTTGCCGCCTCAGATCTGAATTCAGTTGCTCTCGAAGCTGACTTGCCGGTCGGCGTCTCGAGTTGTGTATCGCACCGGGAGGGCACCCGGGGCTTTGTCGTACCAACCAGGAGGCACCTGGAGGTGATCTCATGTTACTCCAGCGCTGGAGTTATCTCCAGCATCTAAGCGCGAATTCTGCTGACAATCTGCAAGAAAATTGCAAGCAAATTTCGTCGGATGCTGAACCGGAATCCCGCCGGCTCGATCTTCGCGAGCCAAGCTACGACTGGGATCGCTTCGCCATGCCTCGGGAAACCCGTCCGCATGGCGGGGCTCGCTCACGCGCATCGAAGCGGGGCGCAACGGGTGGTTGCGCGTCGTGGTCGATCCCCGTTGAGGACGGCGCGTATGCGACGGTGCCGGCTTGGCGATCGCGGAGCTCCTGGCTGCAGCTGCTGCGCGAGATGCTCGAATCCGTCGACGGAATGCGCCTGTGGAAGGGCCGCGTCAACATCGACACGGTGATGGTGGTCGCGCGGGTCGACGCCGAGACTGCTGATGGCACTTCGGGTCGCGGTGTGATGACGTCGCACGAGACGGTCGCGAAGCGGGTGGGCATGTCGAGCCGGCAGGTCGGGACCGCGCGACGCGTGATCGAGAAGCTCGGCCTGGCCGTCACGATCATCCGGGGCCGTCACCTCTCCCCCCAGGAGCGTTCCAAGGCTCGTGCCGCACACGGGCGCTACCAGGAGGCTGCAGCATCCGTCCGCGCTCTCACTATGCCGGCCGGAGCCGTACAGGCCCACACGGGCGCGCCTGGCGTCTCTGAGCACCATTCCGCCGCCTCGTCTGTGGATACTTTCCACCTACCCGGTACGGGTTCAGTTAACGAGTCCTCTTACCTCTCAGAGAAGTCACCAATGCGCGCTGGAGCGCGCAAGAAGGCCGCTCCGCGGCCTAAGCCGAGGAAGAAGAGCTACCCCAAGCCCGAAAGGCAGCCTCGCGCCGTCGAGATGCAGCGATTCGCGTGGGACATCCTGCAGCGATTCCTGCTCGCCGAGGGCACCAGGCCGCAGGAAGGGGCCCCCCTCACGCCCGGAGCGCTCCGCGGCCGCAAGCACATCGGGAACCTGATGCGCGTGCTCGAGCGCAACCGGATCACCCCCGCTCGCTACACCGTGAAGAGCCTCAGCGAGGCCCTCGACGCCCTGATCGCCGCCGGCAAGCTCCCCCCAGCCCGGTACGACGAGCTCCGCGACCCGTTCGCGAACTTCGCCTGGCGCCTCGGCAAGCTCACCCAGCTCACCGAAGGCGAGACCACCCTCGAGCGCATCAACCGCGAGAACGCCGAACGCGCCCAGCGCCGCGCCGAGCAAGCCCGCCAGGCCGCGGCCCTCACCGAAACCGATCAAGCGGCCGCCGATGCCGCCGCCGCGGCCTTCTTCGCGCAGAGCCACCTCACCCGCCGCCCGAAGCCCCTAGCCCGCCGCACCGACATCACCGCGCTCGTGACCACCATCGTCGGCGCCGGCGCCCAGCTGCAGACCGCCCCCACCACCGTGCAGCTGCTCGCCGGGAACATCACCACCCTGCACCGCGCACTCGTAAACGCCGGCTACCAGCTGCACACCGCCGACAACGCCCTGGAATGGACCGGGCACTCGCAGCCGATCCGCATCGCGCTCCACCGCGCCGGCGCCGACGTGACCGCACAGCTGCTCGACACCGCGCCCTACGACTCCCCCACCACCATCACCGCTGCGCTCGCAGCATTCGCTGAAACCCAGAAGGAGAAGAGGTAACCATGAACCAGCACGCCCAGACCACGGACCAGGCGGGGATGATGCATCCAACGCATCATCCCCGGGTGGTCGTCTACACCAAGCCCTCCTGCGTGCAGTGCAACGCGACCTACCGCGCGCTCGACGCCAAGGGCATCGAGTACGAGATCCACGACGTCTCCGAAGACGCCGCGGCGCTCGAGCACGTGAAGTCGCTCGGCTACCTGCAGGCACCCGTCGTCGTCACCGACGAGGACCACTGGTC
>NZ_BAABGP010000036.1:0-1307 GCF_039541635.1 Microbacterium panaciterrae | reverse complement strand
ATCGTGGGAGGCCCAGTTGTTTCCGGCAAGAAGCAAAGCAGAGATCCCACGATGACCCAGAACCAGTCTGCCCTGACGACCCTGATTTCCGAAGTCCTCACCGACCCGGACCTCGCGCACTCCGACGTGTTCCGTCGGATGCTGCAGGCCGGCCTGCAAGACCTCATCGACGCGGAAGCGGCGTCGAAGATCGGCGCCGGTCGTTACGAACGCACGAGCGAGCGCACCACCCGTCGTAACGGCACCCGCCCGAAGACCCTCGCGACCCCGGCCGGGGAGGTCGACCTTGCGATCCCGAAGCTGCGGGAGGGGTCGTTCTTCCCGAGCCTGCTCAGCCCGCGGCGTCGGGTCGACAAGGCCCTCTACGCGGTGATCTGCCAGGCCTGGATCGACGGGGTGTCCACGAGGAAGGTCGACCAGCTCGTGCGCGCGCTGGGCAACGACACCGGCATCTCCCGCTCGACCGTGTCCCGCATCTGCGGCGAGATCGACGAGCAGGTGCACGAGTTCCTGCACCGCCGGATCGAGCACACCTGGTTCCCCTATGTCTTCCTTGACGCGACCTATCTCGACGTCCGCGTCCGCGGGCGGGTCGTGTCCCAAGCGCTCGTCGTCGCGACCGGCGTCTCCGGTGACGGACGCCGGGAGATCCTCGGGATGGCGCTCGGAGACGCGGAGACCACCGACTTCTGGACCGAGTTCCTCCGCACGCTGCGTGAGCGCGGCCTGAAAGTCGCGACCGACGCCGACCCCCTCGGCGTCGCCCTGGTCACCAGCGACGCGCACGCCGGGATCAAGGCTGCAGTGAAAGCGATCCTGCCCGGCGCGGGCTGGCAACGCTGCCGCGTCCATTTCGCCCGCAACATCACCCAACGCCTGGGTTCGGCGCGTTCCAAGCCCGTGAACGCGTTGATCTCCACGATCTTCGCGCAGACCACCACCGAGGCCGTCACCGGGCAATACCGGCAGGTCGTGGAGAGCCTGCGCTCCTCGTTCCCCGAGATCGCGGCCATGCTCGAGACCGCCGAAGCCGACCTGACCGGGTTCGCGGCCCTGCCCCGCGAGCACTGGCAGAAAGTCTGGTCCAACAACCCCATCGAACGCCTGAACCGGGAGATCAAACGCCGCGCCGACGTCGTCCAGATCTTCCCCGACCGCGACTCCGTGACCCGCCTGATCGGCGCCGTCCTGCAAGAGCAGCACGAGGAATGGCAATACGGCGAACGCCGCTACCTCTCCGACATCTCGATGCGCAAACTCATCCACATCCTCCACGAGACCGCCGAACCCGCCCGCCCCGAGCTGTT
>NZ_BAABGP010000035.1:0-1185 GCF_039541635.1 Microbacterium panaciterrae | reverse complement strand
GTGTGAAGATCCAGGTGCTGCATATCGAGGATTGCCCGAATTGGCAGGAGGCGGGCGATCGAGTACGGCTGGTGCTCGACTCGATCGGACGGGGCGATGTTCCGGTGGAGTTCGTGTTGATCCGCACCGAGGCTGAGGCGGTGAGCTCTGGTTTCGCGGGCTCGCCCACGATTCTTCTGGACGGTCAGGACTTGTTCCCGTCCCAGGGGAACACTGCCGACTTGGCGTGCAGGGTCTATCTGACCGAGCGCGGCTTTGCGGGTGCGCCGACGGTGGGACAGCTTGAGCGCACGCTGCAGGAGCGCGAAGCGCTCAGCGGAGATCGGTCTTGATCCAGATCAGCGCCGCGGCGAGGCTGACGGCGGCTCGGTAGTTGCGGGCGAGTTTGTCCGAGCGCATCGCGATGCCGCGCCACTGCTTGAGACGGTTGAAGCAGCGTTCTACGACGTTGCGTCCCTTGTAGCGTTCCTTCTGCTTGTCGCCGAAAGCGATCGGCCGGCCCGGCTTCTTGCGGCGGTGCGCGATCTGGTCGTCCCGCTCGGGGATGGTCGCCGCGATCCTCCGGTCGCGGAGCCAGGCGCGGTTCGCCCTTGAGGGGTACCCCTTGTCGGCGAGCACCCGGTCGGGGCGGGTGCGGGGGCGGCCCTTCCCGTCGCGGGGAACGCGGATGTTCTCCAGCACCGCGCTCATCATCGTGGTGTCGTTGATGTTCCCGGCGGTGATCATCATGCTCAGCGGCCGGCCGCGGCCGTCGCAGACCAGGTGCAGTTTGGTCGTCAGCCCGCCGCGGGAGCGTCCGATCCCGTGATCAGGCGGCTCGGACCACGGATTCTTGTGATTCGGCACAGCCCCCTGTGTCCCGGGCGAGGGTCGCGCCGTGCTGATGCACGCGCGCGATCGTGGAGTCGATCGAGACGACCCAATCGATTTCCCCAGCGGCGTCGGCCTGCTTCTGCACCTCGGTGAGCAGCTTCTGCCAGGTGCCGTCCCCGGCCCACCGGTTGAACCGCTTGTAGATCGAGTTCCACTTCCCGAACCGTTCCGGAACGTCACGCCACGGCGCACCGGTCCGGTACTTCCACGCCATCCCCTCGATAGCGAGCCGGTGATCCGTCCACGGCCGCGACCGACCGGTCACCGTCGGCATCAACGGCTCCATCACGGCCCACACCTCGTCAGAGATCT
>NZ_BAABGP010000034.1:0-948 GCF_039541635.1 Microbacterium panaciterrae | reverse complement strand
ATATGGGTTACCACACTCATTTCGATCCACGGAGGTCCTCGTGTCTTACGTTACCCACGCTCGCGCTGCGCTGAACCCGCAGGGGCGGCTCAAGCTCGTGAAGCTCGTCATCGATGAGGGCTGGACTCAGGCTCGTGCCGCCGAGCGATACCAGGTCGCTCGCGGCACGGTATCGAAGTGGGTGTCTCGGTTCCGCGCCGAAGGGCGGGCGGGGCTGGAGGATCGTTCTTCGCGGCCGTTACGGTCGCCGAATCAGACGCCGCAGCGCACGGAGCGTCGGATCGTGTCGTTACGCGTCACGCGCCGGTGGGGGCCGCATCGGATCGCGTATCACCTGGGACTGCCTCAGTCGACGGTGTCGAAGGTCCTCGCCCGTTACCGGGTGCCACTGCTGGGACACATCGATCTGAACACCGGGGTGCGGGTGCGCACGCCCAAGCCGGTGCGCTACGAACACGAACGCCCTGGCGATCTGGTCCACGTCGACGTGAAGAAGCTCGGCCGCATCCCCGACGGCGGCGGGCACCGCACCCTCGGCCGCTCTGCCGGCAACAGGCGCCGGAACGCAGGGGTCGGCTACTCGTTCCTGCACTCCGCGATCGATGATCGCTCCCGGGTGGTCTACTCCGAGATCCTCGACGACGAGCGCAAGGAGACCGCGGCGGCGTTCTGGGAACGCGCGAACGCGTTCTATGCCAGCTTGGGTATCACGGTGCTCCGCGTGCTCACGGACAACGGCGCCTGCTACCGCTCACACGTGTTCAACGACGCGCTCGGCTCGCAGGTGAAGCACAAGTTCACCCGCCCCTACCGGCCGCAGACCAACGGGAAGATCGAACGCTTCCATCGCACTCTCGCGTTCGAATGGGCCTACGCCCACCACTACGACTCCGACACCGCACGAGCAGCCACCTACCAGGCCTGGATCCACAGCTACAATCACCACCG
>NZ_BAABGP010000033.1:0-811 GCF_039541635.1 Microbacterium panaciterrae | reverse complement strand
GGTCATGTTGTTGAGGATGATTCGAATTTGATGGTTCACGGCATCCCAGATCCCGGTGGCCATGACCCAGGTGCCGGCGGGGGAAGCGTTCGGTGCGATGGCGCAGTCTGGTCCGGTGGTGCCGGTTTGGGGTTGGATGCAGAACCTGATCGTGCCGGCGACGTCTTCGAGGAGGAATCCGGATTGGGTGGTCCCGGATTGGGCCATGATCGTGAGTGTTCCGGTGCTGGTGGCGGGTTTGACCCAGGCGGACGCGGTGAAGCTCTTGGTCGTGTCGATCCCTGCTCCGGCACTGCCGGCGGGGGTGCTGACCGTGGTCGCGGGGGATGCTGTTCCGGTGAAGGAGAGCATGGGCACGTTGGTGGTGGTTTGGATCGTGCCGGTGGTCCAGGTCGTGCCGGTGCCGACGGTGAGGTTCTTCCGGCCGGTGGTGTCGGTCGCGGTGGAGATGTTGCTGTCAGGGATGACCGACGGGTAGGGGGATGTGAGGGTCTTCATCGGCCAACTGTGGAAACTCGCGGTTCCCGCGAGGGCGGCGGGGGTTCCGCCGTTGCCGGTGAGGGGGAGCGGGGTTGCGGGTGAGATGTTGCCGGCGGTGTCGTAAGACGCGACCCAGAGCACCGAGGTGTCATCGATCGGTGCGACCGTGAGGGTGGTCGTGGATGCGCACGCGAAGGTTGCTGTTCCTTGCTGGGTGGGGCAGGCGGGCAGCGCGCTCGTCAACGAGACAGGGACAGGGGCGGCCGCGGTGGGGCTGGTCGCTCCGGATCGGGAGATCCAGTACTCGTATCCGGCGACATCCGTCGCGCCC
>NZ_BAABGP010000032.1:0-855 GCF_039541635.1 Microbacterium panaciterrae | reverse complement strand
TCGTTCTCGTACTCGCCGGATGACTGATGCCCAATGGTCGGTGATCGGGCCGCTCCTGCCGTCGAATGCGGGGCGGCGGGGTCGCCCGTTCGAGGACGATCGTCGGGTCGTGGATGGGATCATCTACCGGTTCCGGACGTCGACACCGTGGCGGGATGTGCCGCGGGAGTCGTTCGGTCCGTGGCAGACGATCTGGAAACGGCACCGTCGGTATGCCGGCGATGGCACTTGGGATCGGGTGCTGCAGGCGCTGCTCGGACGGGCGGATGCGGAAGGGCTGATCGACTGGGACGTGTCCGTGGATGCGACGATCGCGCGTGCGCATCAGCATGCGACGAACACCACCCGTCCCGACCAGGACACAGGGGGCAGGATCGAATCACAAGAATCTGCCGCTGGACGAGGTTGAACCGGCAGGCCATGGCATCGGCCGGTCCCGGGGCGGGCTGACGACGAAGATCCACCATGCCGTCGACGGTCACGGTCTCCCGCTCGCGATCGTCGTCACCGGCGGGCAACGCAACGACGGCGCGATGCTGGCGGAAGTCCTCGACGACATCCGTGTTCCCCGGATCGGCGGTGGACGTCCGCGCACCCGGCCCGATGCCGTCCTCGCGGACAAAGCGTATGCGTCGGGCGTGAACCGGCGCCTGCTCGCAGCTCGCGGCATCACGGCGGTGATCCCGGAGAAGAGCGACCAGATCGCGGCCCGGAAACGCAAGGGCCGCAAGGGCGGGCGGCCTCCGAAGTTCGACAGCAACGCCTACAGAGACCGCAACGTCGTCGAGCGGTCCTTCGCTCTCGTCAAACAATGGCGCGGCATCGCCACCCGCTACGACAAGCTCGCGATCACTT
>NZ_BAABGP010000031.1:0-2206 GCF_039541635.1 Microbacterium panaciterrae | reverse complement strand
GTCCGTGGCCCCCGGCAGACTGTAACTGTCAGATCCACAACAACAGACCACGACAGAACAGGACACTGAACCATGGGTATGGACGTCATCGGCAAGGACCCGATCAGCGAGGTCGGTAGGTACTTCCGCAACAACGTGTGGTGGTGGCGGCCCCTGGCCACCTATATCGTCCAGGAGCACACGCTCCTGGCTGTGGGCTGCTCTCATTGGCAGAGCAACAGTGGCGACGGCCTGAACGCCGAGCAGTCGCAAGCGCTGGCTGACGCTCTGGATGCCGATCTCGCATCCGGCAAGGTGGCGCAGTGGGCGGCCGAGTACGCGGCAGAGGTCGCCGCTCTGCCGCGGGAAACCTGCTGGCTGTGCGAGGGCACGGGAGTGCGCACGGATGACATCGGCGTGCAGCACGGCTTCAACAAGCCGCGGGATCCGGAGACGGGCCGGGGTGGGTGCAACGGGTGCTCCGGCATCGGCACGACGGAACCCCCGGCCGCGTCGTACCCGTTCGATGTGGACAACGTGCGCGAGTTCGCGACGTTCGTCCGCGCGTCGGGTGGCTTCGAAATCTGGTGACTGCTGGGGGCTGTCGCGAGTTTCGCGGCGGCCCCGCTCAGAATGTCGGAGGCCCCGGAGAGACTGTAAGTGTCAGATCCATAACAGAAGGGCCGCGATCATGCCGAACACCCCGAACGCTCCGGAACTCATCCCCTCCGCGCCCTTCGAGCGCGTGAACCTGGCCGACCTCTACGCCGACCGCTACGGGCTGGAGTTCGCCGCCCTGGTCCGCGTGGACGACTACGCCGCCGAGAACAACCTCTGAGGAGACACCGCCATGACCACCACGCTTCCCACCATCCAGCGTCAGAGCAACCCGCTCCTGACCGTCATGCGCGCCGCAGGGCGCGCGGGCGTCGCCGTGCTCCTGCGCGGCAAGCCCGGCATCGGCAAGTCCGCGCTCATGGCGGCGCTGGCCGACGCCGAGGGGCTGCCGATGGAAACGGTGATCGCGTCCCTGCGCGAGCCCGCCGACTTCGCGGGGCTCCCCGTCGTCCAGGCCGGGGGCGTGGACCTCGCTCCCCCGTCGTGGGCGTCGCGCCTGGCCGCGGCCGAGAACGGCGGCTACCTGTTCCTGGACGAACTGACCACCGCCCCGCCCGCCGTCCAGGCCGCGGCCCTGCGCGTCGTCCTGGATCGCGTCGTGGGCGACCTCACCCTGCCCCACGGCGTGCGCATCGTCGCCGCGGCGAACCCGCCCGAGCAAGCCGCGGACGGCTGGGACCTCGCCGCCCCGCTCGCCAACCGGTTCCTGCACATCGACCACGAACCGAGCACGGACGACTGGATCGACGGCATGATCACCGGCTTCACCCTCCCCGCCTCGGGCCGGGTGCTGGACTACAACCCGGTCCTGCGCGCCGCGGCGCGCGCCGAGGTCGCCGCGTTCATCCGCACCCGCCCCGACCTGCTGCACGTCCTGCCCGAGGACGACGCCGCGACGGGCCGCGCCTGGCCCTCCAACCGCACCTGGACGATGACCGCCGACGTGCTCGCGTTCCTGGACCCCGGCGACACACCCGCCGCGCTCCTGGCCGTCACCGGCCTGGTCGGTGAGGGACCGGCAACCGAATTCATCACCTGGCGAGCGATGCAGGATCTCCCCGACCCCGCCGACGTGCTCGCCAACCCCGAGTCCGTCGCCTGGGCCGACCTTGAGCCGTCCCGCGCCTGGGCGATCCTCACCGGCGTCACCGCCTACGCGACCGCCGACCGCACCAAGGGCGGCTGGATCGACGCATGGAAGCCCCTCGCCGTCGCCGCCACCGCGGGCCTGCAGGACGTGGCCGCGGCCAACGCCCGCGCCCTGCTCAACACCCGCCCCACCAACACCAACCCTCCGGCGAGCGCACGCGCGTTCCTGTCGATCCTCAGCGACGCCGGACTGATCCCCACGGAGGCCGCAGCATGAACCCGCAGATCCGACCCCTGACCGGCGACGAGCGCCGCGCGCTCGCCGCGGCGCGCCTGGTCGCGGTGGAGTCCGCGCCGTACTTCGCGCACGCCGTGTTCACGGTGCGACCGCTCGCCGCGGTCGGGCTGGGAACGTTCGCCGTCGATCAGCACTGGCGGCTGTACGTCGATCCCGCGATGCTCGCGGAGTGGGGGCCGCAGACGGCGGGCGCGGTGCTGGTGCACGAGGTCAACCACCTGA
>NZ_BAABGP010000030.1:0-649 GCF_039541635.1 Microbacterium panaciterrae | reverse complement strand
AGAGCGTAGTCGAGCTCTTCGAACTCGATGGGTGTGAAGTGGCCGATCGAGGAGTGCAGGCGCTCGGTGTTGTACCAGTTCACCCAGGATGCGGTGGCCTGCTCGACCTGTCGCCAGCCGGTCCAGGTGGACCGTTCGTGCTCGATGACCTCGGTCTTGAACAGCCCGATCGTGGACTCCATGAGCGCGTTGTCGTAGGCGTCGCCGACAGTCCCGATCGACCCGGTCAGCCCGGCATCACGAAGCGCGTCGGTGAACGCGAGGGACGTGTACTGGGAGCCAGCGTCGGAGTGGTGCACGAGCCCGGTCGCGGTGAACTCCACGAGTCCGCGGCGGCGGACGCTGATCGCCTGCTCGAGCGCCGCGGACACCAGCGGGGTCGTCTTCGTCGTCATCACCCTCCAGCCGAGGATGCGGCGCGAGAACACGTCCGTGATGAACGACACGTAGCAGAACCCTGCCAGCGTCCACACGTAGGTGAAGTCCGCGACCCACCACTGATCCGGACGCGTCGGACGCCACCAGCCCCGGCGGGCGTGATCCGGGTGGCGGGCCGCTTTCTCGTCACGCACCGTGGTGACCGTGCGGTGCTTGCCGCGGCGGACACCGTCGATGCCGGTGAGCCGCATCAGCCGTTCGACCCGGTCGC
>NZ_BAABGP010000029.1:0-5213 GCF_039541635.1 Microbacterium panaciterrae | reverse complement strand
CCACAGGGTCCCCCCTGCAGTACCATCGGCGCTGTGAGGCTTAGCTTCCGGGTTCGGAATGTGACCGGGCGTTTCCCTCACGCTATGGCCGCCGAAACACTATTGACGTGTCTCGAACAAGCACAAACATGATTGTTTGATTGTGTTCGCGGTTTCGACCGTACGTCGAGAACCACAAAGTGGACGCAAGCACCAGAACGGTGATGTTATCAAGTCATCGGCTTATTAGTACCAGTCAGCTGCACACGTTGCCGTGCTTCCACATCTGGCCTATCAACCCAGTAGTCTGGCTGGGAGCCTCTCACCCGAAGGTATGGAAGTCTCATCTTGAGGCCGGCTTCCCGCTTAGATGCTTTCAGCGGTTATCCATCCCGAACGTAGCTAACCAGCGGTGCCCTTGGCAGGACAACTGGCACACCAGAGGTTCGTCCAACCCGGTCCTCTCGTACTAGGGTCAGATCCTCTCAAACTTCCTACGCGCGCAGCGGATAGGGACCGAACTGTCTCACGACGTTCTAAACCCAGCTCGCGTACCGCTTTAATGGGCGAACAGCCCAACCCTTGGGACCTACTCCAGCCCCAGGATGCGACGAGCCGACATCGAGGTGCCAAACCATGCCGTCGATATGGACTCTTGGGCAAGATCAGCCTGTTATCCCCGAGGTACCTTTTATCCGTTGAGCGACAGCGCTTCCACAAGCCACTGCCGGATCACTAGTCCCGACTTTCGTCCCTGCTCGACCTGTCAGTCTCACAGTCAAGCTCCCTTGTGCACTTACACTCGACACCTGATTGCCAACCAGGTTGAGGGAACCTTTGGGCGCCTCCGTTACTTTTTGGGAGGCAACCGCCCCAGTTAAACTACCCACCAGGCACTGTCCCTGAACCGGATCACGGTTCGAAGTTAGATATCCAGAGTGACCAGAGTGGTATTTCAACAATGACTCCACATGAACTGGCGTCCACGCTTCAAAGTCTCCCACCTATCCTACACAAGCCACACCGAACACCAATACCAAGCTGTAGTAAAGGTCACGGGGTCTTTCCGTCCTGCTGCGCGTAACGAGCATCTTTACTCGTAATGCAATTTCGCCGAGTTCGCGGTTGAGACAGTTGGGAAGTCGTTACGCCATTCGTGCAGGTCGGAACTTACCCGACAAGGAATTTCGCTACCTTAGGATGGTTATAGTTACCACCGCCGTTTACTGGGGCTTAAATTCTCAGCTTCGCCTTACGGCTAACCGGTCCTCTTAACCTTCCAGCACCGGGCAGGCGTCAGTCCGTATACATCGTCTTGCGACTTGGCACGGACCTGTGTTTTTAGTAAACAGTCGCTACCCACTAGTCTCTGCGGCCACCACACCCTTTTCGGAGCAAGTCCGTATAAGTGGATGGCCCCCCTTCTCCCGAAGTTACGGGGGCATTTTGCCGAGTTCCTTAACCACGATTCTCTCGATCTCCTTGGTATTCTCTACCTGACCACCTGAGTCGGTTTGGGGTACGGGCGGCTTGAACCTCGCGTCGATGCTTTTCTTGGCAGCATAGGATCACCCACTTTTTATCCGCATCGTGTCTCAGCCTACGTGAACCGCGGATTTGCCTACGGTTCGGCCTACGCACTTGCACCAGGACAACCATCGCCTGGCTTGGGCTACCTTCCTGCGTCACACCTGTTAATACGCTCACTCCACCAGATGGGGTCGCATGCCTCCTCACGATCGTCCCCGAAGGGATCCCCGCGTCTCGGGATGCTTAGCACTCCTGATCTCGTGTGGGCGGTTCTTCGCCGGTACGGGAATATCAACCCGTTGTCCATCGACTACGCCTGTCGGCCTCGCCTTAGGTCCCGACTTACCCAGGGAAGATTAGCTTGACCCTGGAACCCTTGGTCTTCCGGAGGACGTGTTTCTCACACGTCTTTCGCTACTCATGCCTGCATTCTCACTCGTGTAGCGTCCACGGCTGGATCACTCCGCCGCTTCACTCGCCACACGACGCTCTCCTACCCATCAACACGGCTGGACCACGAAGGCCTACCATAAATGTCAATGCCACAACTTCGGTGGCGTGCTTGAGCCCCGTTACATTGTCGGCGCGGAATCACTTGACCAGTGAGCTATTACGCACTCTTTCAAGGGTGGCTGCTTCTAAGCCAACCTCCTGGTTGTCACAGCAACTCCACATCCTTTCCCACTTAGCACGCGCTTAGGGACCTTAGATGGTGGTCTGGGTTGTTTCCCTCTCGACTATGAAGCTTATCCCCCACAGTCTCACTGCTGCGCTCTCACTTACCGGCATTCGGAGTTTGGCTGACGTCAGTAACCTTGTAGGGCCCATCGGCCATCCAGTAGCTCTACCTCCGGCAAGAAACACGCAACGCTGCACCTAAATGCATTTCGGAGAGAACCAGCTATCACGAAGTTTGATTGGCCTTTCACCCCTATCCACAGCTCATCCCCTCAGTTTTCAACCTAAGTGGGTTCGGTCCTCCACGACGTCTTACCGTCGCTTCAACCTGGCCATGGATAGATCACTTCGCTTCGGGTCTAGGACACGCGACTGAATCGCCCTATTCAGACTCGCTTTCGCTACGGCTACCCCACACGGGTTAACCTCGCCACGTATCGCTAACTCGCAGGCTCATTCTTCAAAAGGCACGCTGTCACCCCTACTAAGGAGGCTCCAACGGTTTGTAAGCAAACGGTTTCAGGTACTATTTCACTCCCCTCCCGGGGTACTTTTCACCTTTCCCTCACGGTACTTGTCCGCTATCGGTCATCTGGGAGTATTTAGGCTTATCAGGTGGTCCTGACAGATTCACACGGGATTTCACGGGCCCCGTGCTACTTGGGATACTCTTCACGCCGAGAACTGGCATTTCGGCTACGGGGTTCGCACCCTCTCCGACCCGCCTTTCAATGCGGTTCGCCTATACCAACTCGTCACGTTCACCACTCGGCAGAATGATACGAAAAGTCCCACAACCCCGAACGTGCAACGCCTGCCGGCTATCACACACGCCCGGTTTAGCCTCTTCCGCTTTCGCTCGCCACTACTCACGGAATCACATGTTGTTTTCTCTTCCTGTGGGTACTGAGATGTTTCACTTCCCCACGTTCCCTCTACCCGCCCTATATATTCAGGCGGGAGTCACTAGGTCGGCACGCCGCCCAGCGGGGTTTCCCCATTCGGACACCCTCGGATCAAAACTCGCTTATCAGTTCCCCGAGGCTTATCGCAGATTGCTACGTCCTTCTTCGGCTCCAGATGCCAAGGCATCCACCGTTTGCTCTTAAAGACTTGAAATCACATGAGTTCATCAAGAATCGAAAAATCGAAATTGATTAATGATCTTTAAGATCATCTAAAACGACACAACCCGAAGGCCATGTCGAAGATGCTCGCGTCCACTGTGTAGTTCTCAAAGTACGGGCGGTCCCCCAACCAGCAACCAGACAAACCGGAAACCAGAAAAGGGCCAGAAAAACCGTCACGACCCGAAGGCCGCACCCGGTCCCTCAGGACCCAACAGCGTGCAGACACCCCATCCACGTCATGTCCCGTTCCCACCAGACCCCGAAAGGCCCGACGTACTAAGAACACCACGCATCCGCGATGTCATGTCAAATGTTCCACCCATGAGCTCCCAGCGAACCACATTCGGGCCCGATCTGGGTTCTGGACTCCACGCCGTTCAAAGAACAACGCAAGTCAGATGCTCCTTAGAAAGGAGGTGATCCAGCCGCACCTTCCGGTACGGCTACCTTGTTACGACTTAGTCCTAATTACCGATCCCACCTTCGACGGCTCCCTCCACAAGGGTTAGGCCACCGGCTTCAGGTGTTACCGACTTTCATGACTTGACGGGCGGTGTGTACAAGACCCGGGAACGTATTCACCGCAGCGTTGCTGATCTGCGATTACTAGCGACTCCGACTTCATGTAGTCGAGTTGCAGACTACAATCCGAACTGGGACCGGCTTTTTGGGATTCGCTCCACCTCACGGTATTGCAGCCCTTTGTACCGGCCATTGTAGCATGCGTGAAGCCCAAGACATAAGGGGCATGATGATTTGACGTCATCCCCACCTTCCTCCGAGTTGACCCCGGCAGTATCCCATGAGTTCCCACCATTACGTGCTGGCAACATAGAACGAGGGTTGCGCTCGTTGCGGGACTTAACCCAACATCTCACGACACGAGCTGACGACAACCATGCACCACCTGTTTACGAGTGTCCAAAGAGTTGACCATTTCTGGCCCGTTCTCGTATATGTCAAGCCTTGGTAAGGTTCTTCGCGTTGCATCGAATTAATCCGCATGCTCCGCCGCTTGTGCGGGTCCCCGTCAATTCCTTTGAGTTTTAGCCTTGCGGCCGTACTCCCCAGGCGGGGAACTTAATGCGTTAGCTGCGTCACGGAATCCGTGGAAAGGACCCCACAACTAGTTCCCAACGTTTACGGGGTGGACTACCAGGGTATCTAAGCCTGTTTGCTCCCCACCCTTTCGCTCCTCAGCGTCAGTTACGGCCCAGAGATCTGCCTTCGCCATCGGTGTTCCTCCTGATATCTGCGCATTCCACCGCTACACCAGGAATTCCAATCTCCCCTACCGCACTCTAGTCTGCCCGTACCCACTGCAGACCCGAGGTTGAGCCTCGGGATTTCACAGCAGACGCGACAAACCGCCTACGAGCTCTTTACGCCCAATAATTCCGGATAACGCTTGCGCCCTACGTATTACCGCGGCTGCTGGCACGTAGTTAGCCGGCGCTTTTTCTGCAGGTACCGTCACTCACGCTTCTTCCCTGCTAAAAGAGGTTTACAACCCGAAGGCCGTCGTCCCTCACGCGGCGTTGCTGCATCAGGCTTCCGCCCATTGTGCAATATTCCCCACTGCTGCCTCCCGTAGGAGTCTGGGCCGTGTCTCAGTCCCAGTGTGGCCGGTCACCCTCTCAGGCCGGCTACCCGTCGACGCCTTGGTGAGCCATTACCTCACCAACAAGCTGATAGGCCGCGAGCCCATCCCCCACCAAAAAATCTTTCCAGTTGGTAACCATGCGGTTCCAACTCGTATCCAGTATTAGACACCGTTTCCAGCGCTTATCCCAGAGTGAGGGGCAGGTTGCTCACGTGTTACTCACCCGTTCGCCACTAATCCACCCAGCAAGCTGGGCTTCATCGTTCGACTTGCATGTGTTAAGCACGCCGCCA
>NZ_BAABGP010000028.1:0-13557 GCF_039541635.1 Microbacterium panaciterrae | reverse complement strand
GGTCCGGTCGCATCCCCCCACGATCACTCCACCACTCCCCCGCTGCTGCGCAGTATCTCCGGTCGCATCCGATCCAGCAAGACAGCATGCATGCATGCATGAAAGTAAGTTTGGACGATGACCATTGAGGACAGCATGCATGAAAGACAGCAAGCAAGACTGACTGCAAGACATACAGCATGCATGCTTGCATGAATGATCTTCCCTAATGTAACCTCGACTCAAGTTTGAAAGACAGCAAGCAAGACAGCATGCATGCATGCATGAAAGAAGGGGATCGAATGACTACTGTGTACGCGGTCTACAGCGAATCCGGGGGAGTGGGAAAGACCACCACCGCCATCTCCCTCGCCATGGCGTTCGCGCTCGCCGGCAAGGAAACGCTCCTCATCGATCTGGATCCGCGTGGCGCGTCCACTGACTGGTTCGGAATCGAGCCGAAGGAGAAGGGCCTGCACGTCGGCGCGATCCTCGGCAACGACGACGTCGACGGCTGGGCCGAGCAGCTCGCCGTCCCGTCCGGCTGGCACGAGAAGCTGCGCGTCATCCCGTCCGACCGCAGCCTCTCCAACCGCGAGAAGGACAACTCACAGGGCCTGGAGCTCCGCCTGAAGGAGTCCCTGCAGGGCGTCGAGGCCGACGTCGTCATCATCGACTGCCCGAACCGGCAGGGCGGGCCGCTGACCCTGTCAGCCCTGTATGCCGCGAACGCCGTTATCTATGCAGCCTCGCCCACGCAGGACGGCCTGAAGGGCGTCGAGGGCGGCCGCCGGAGCGTCGCCGAGTTCCGCCGGCTGCGCGAGCGCCAGGGTGCGAACGTCACCATCGAGGAAGCCGGCATCGTCCTCGGCAACGTCGGGGACACCGTGATGACCCGCGTCGCCAAGGAGGTCATCGACCAGCTGCGCGAAACGGACATGCTGCTCACCCCGATCGTGCCCGCGCGCGTGATCGTCCAGGAGTCCCGCATGAGCGGCCAGTGGTACGGCAACTACCGAAAGGGCGAACCCGTCCTCACGGCCTACAAGGAGATCGCAGAGAAGGTGGCACGATGAACGCTGACATGGACCGACCGATGACCCTCAAGCGGACACCGAAGCCCGCCGCCGACGACCGCGTCGACCCGATCGACGTCGCCCCGCCGGCAGCGACCGATGCGCCGAGCTCCGAGGTCACGGCGCCGGCCGCCGTCGAGGCGCCCGCTGCGGGCACCGCACCCGCCGCCGCGGCGCCGCGCGGCAAGAAGCGCGAGATCACCGTTCCGCTCAGCAACCGGATCTCGCTCGAGGCGAGCCAGGTGCTCGAGCGGGCCGCTGAGGAAGCCGGCAGCATCCGTGCCGCGCTCGAGCAGGCGATCTTCGGCCAGTGGGGCCGACCGTAAGCCGCACCGACGAACGAACGAGGGAGCGACCGATGCACATCTATTTCTCGACCAAGTTCTCGCCCAGCGATCGCGGCCGGTGGCTCGACGACGAAGACGCACCAGTGATCGACGGCTTCGCGATCAACCTCGAGCAGCTGCTCAAGCGCATCGAAGAAGACTGCATCCGCGAGGTCGCGGACTACGCGAAGGAAGCCGGCTGGATAGCCTCAGAGAATCTCGAGGAGTTCTACCGGCACAACACCCAGGTGTTCAAGATGCCGCTCGACACCATGGTGCGAGCGAGCACGCTCAAAGCGATCTACGGGGACCGGTACGACCGGAAACTGGAGGTCACCCAGTGGGGCGAAATCGGCGCACCGATCTCCATCCCCGAGCTCGACGCTCTCCGTGCGCGTGAGGCGTTCCGAGTCGCGAACCGTGATGCCGACGACCCGCTCCGACAGATCGTCGAGGCCGCCCAGGTGCAACGCACGAAGCGCACGCCTGACCCCGGTGTGCTGTTCATCGCATACGACTATGCACCGCTCTTCAAGCGCACCATCGGCGCCTTCCAGACCTATGACGCGGCCGTCGCCGCTGCTCCCGCTGACGCCACCATCTGCGAGCTCGATGCGGACGGGAGCACCTCACTCCGGAGGGGCAAGATGCTCCGCGGCCACTTCGCAGAACAGGGCTGGGGGTATGCCTCCGGATACGCGCCCAGCGATCGCAAGACGCAACAAGTGCCCGGGACGTGATGCTGATCGGTAGGCCCGGTCGGGGGAAGTCGAAAGGACCCGGCCTTCCCCGACCGTGAGCCCCCGGCCTCCCATCGCCTCGCAGAGCTGGCCCCGCACCTCGGTGTGGGGCCAGCTTGCGTATGCCCGGGCGCAGCGCGTGGAACCGCTCAAGGAGCCCAGCCCCGGGCAAGAGGCGGCGGGGGTGGTGCATGAAAAATGCCAGCAAACTTCGACGCTTCAGATGGCCGAGGGTGTATGCATGGGGATGCTCGTGAGAGGGTGAGCCTCCGCTTCCCTTCGCGCGAGGGCGCGAGATGAGCTGCGGCTCAGCCTATCAGGAGTGTCAACGTGTATTGAAAATTTCAAGCACATTTCGACGCTAAGACAACCGCGCCGGGGGGACACGACCTGACGACACCAGTGTCCTCCTCGCGAGGCCTTCCGGCCTCGACCAGCGCGGTGTTTCGGATCCAGCAGGAATCGGCCCGTGCGGTCGTCAGCTGTATCTCCGGCGCGGGGGAAGTGAACGATCGAGGATGGTGGGCTGCTTGATGCCGACCTGGTTGAGGGCGAGGGTCGCGAGGTCGATCGGGGCTTGGATGAAGTCGTGGTCGTTGGTCGCCGGGTCGGCGATGATGCGGACGGGACGGAACCGAGGGTGCAGTGGTCGATGGACGCCGCTCGGTGGGGCCGCGTTGCGGATATGGAACTCGGGTGTCCGTCCCGTGCTGCCGGCGACTTCGACACCGAGGACGACCTCATAGTCGCCAGAGTGTGCATCCTCGGCCACCGCGTGCACGAGCGCAAGGAGGGACGCGGCGAAGGCTTCGACCGCCAGGGTGGGGATCGCGTGGGCAGCGTAGGGCTCGTTCGTCTTCTCGTGTGGGTGTCCACCAGCTCGCCAGGCAAGACCGACGGATCCGTCATCGTAGACGACGGCGTGCGCCTCCCGGGCGTCGCCGCCGGCTCTGGCCGGCATGTACAGGCCGCCCAAGGCTGGGCGCTCATGGTAGATCTCGACGTGCTCGAGCGGGCCGTACTTATCCAGACCGCTCAGCCACCAGCGAGCCAGGAGAGTCGCGCGATCGACGATCGGCGTGGCGGTATCACGGCGGCCGACATGGTGCAGGGGTCGTCGCGGCCGCGCAGCTCCCACGAGTACCGCGGCGGCCGTGGGGTTCACCGCGGCCGTCATGTCTTCGTAGATCTGCTGGAGCGCCCGTTCGTTGCGGCGTGCGCCGTCGAACCGCGCCCGGTACGCGGATTCGATCTGGGGTTCCTTCATCCAGATGGTGTCCGCGCCGGTGCGCAGCGGGGCCCCGAACCTGTCGTCACGGAAGATCAGGTGCGGGCCGTCCGTGCTCGCGGGGATCACGAGCGCAACCGCGCGCGGGCCTCCGGTCGCGGACGGGATGGCGATCGCTTCGACGCCGAACACCGGGGGAGTGATCGCCGCCATGCAGACCTGACGGATGGTGCGTTCGTAGCCTTCGGTGAGCTCGCCGGCGTCGTGCCGGCCGGAAGCCTTGGCGCCGGTGTCGGTGACTCCGAAGACCATGATCCCGCCGTCCGCGTTGGCGAACGCGGCGATGTCCTTGACGTGGCTGTCGCGGAAGTCCTTCTCGGGAGGGAGTCCGCGCTTCCAGTCGAGCTGGTCCCCCTCGGGGATCCCCTGGGCAACGGCGTCGTTGATCATCTGGTCGGTGATCGGCCCGGGGTTCTCGCCGAGGAGGCGGTGCAGGGGAGTGTGCAACATGCGCCTCAGCATAGGGAACGGCAGGGCGCTGCCACGGCTCCCAATACACGCACCGGGTGCACGCGCGTGGTTGGACTAAGACGGCGTGGCGGTGGGGGACAAATACACGCGGGGTCGGCGGAACGGCGCGGGTCCCGCTCGCCGCTGTTGCAGCGGCTCAGGAGTAGGTGTGGTGCACGTGCCACCCGTCGACGCTCGCGTAGACGTCGAACACCAGCGAGTCGCCGGCGTCGTCGGTGCCCTGGAAGCGCCACCCGAACAGCGGGTGTGGATTCTCCAGTGGGACGGACCAGATCGAGTGCCGGATCCTGGTCGGGATGTCCGTCACGCGCCACCGCCTGCCGGCGTAGACCATCCGCGCGGGCACATCATTCACCATCCACAGCGTCACGGGCTGTTCGATTGTTTGCACACTCATGGGTTAACAGGATAGAACACAAATTCGAATCGGGATAGGGTGCGAATGTGCACGTGATCCAGCTCGCCCGCTCTCAGTGGCTCGTGGTGGACAAGTACTACCACGCACGATTCCTCATCGTCGAGGGAGCGCTGGTGCTGCGCGAGACGGGGGAGACGCTCGTGAAGCACCGCGTCGAATGGTGGGCGCCGGATCCGAAGAAGCGGCACGTCGTTGCCGTGTGCGACGGACTCCTCGCCGCGGAGAACTGGTGCGACGAGGAGATCAAGCGCGACGCAGAGAACAAGGCGAAGATCTCCGCGTCGGTCGCGCGCGACGGGTTCTGATCGCGGTGGGCACGAGCCAGCGTGAATCTGATGCGGCCGCCGACCACTTCCTGTTGAAGGTCGCCAGGGAGAACCCGCTGCAGTCGCTCACCGAGAAGGAGCTGCAGCTCGACGAGACGCCGGTCACGATCTACCCCAAGCCGATCCGGGCGAAGGCGTGGGTCCGATTCGGCACCATCCCGGTGCACATGGACTGCTGGATTCACCGCACCACCTCAGAAGCAGCTGGCGTCTCCTTCACCATCCTCGACAAGAAGTTCCGCTGTTGGGTGTGGGGCAACGCGGTCACTCTGCCCGAACCCGAACCCGGCGCCGCGCCCCGCGCGCAGGCCACCCGATCGCTGCGCCGCTGAGCTGGCCAATCCACAATCAGGGAGGTCCTCCCCACTTTCTAAGATGCAGGCATGAGGGGACAGACACGAGCCGAAGCCATCGCCAGAGCCGCCCATGCCGGCCAGGTCGACAAGACCGGACACCCGTACATCGATCACCCGGCACGCGTCGCCGCGCGCGTTCAGGGCAACGCGCAGCTGGAGGCGATCGCCTGGCTGCACGACGTCGTCGAAGACACCACGGTCACCCTCGACGATCTCCGCCTCGAGTTCCCCGACGAGATCGTCGACGCCGTCGACGCGCTCACCAAACGACCCGGCGAGACCCGACAGGACTACTACGCCCGGGTGCGACAGAACACACGAGCCCTGCAGGTCAAGCACGCCGACATCGACGACAACACCGACCCGGCCCGCACCGCCCTCCTGGATGAAACCACCCGGGCCCGACTCGCCCAGAAGTACGCCGCGGCTCGCGAGGCTCTCGCCGATGTGTAGGTCCATCGACGCCGGCGGCCGCCGCTGCCTGCACCACGAGGACCTGCGCACCCACGATCTGAAAGACCTCGAACCCGACGCGACCGAGAACGCACCGCACGTCGACTGGGGCAACGTGCCCACCGCCGAAGAGCTCTACGACGAGTTCGGGCCCACCGTCGCCGGCACCGCCATCCACGACCTCGAGCGCATCGCCAAGGCCGAGCCCGCGATCACCGCGGCCGTCATCGACGCGATGCCCGACGGCTGCCGCATGCACGGCCTCGAGTACCGCATGAAGTCGCCCCGCTCCCTCGCCGCCAAGATCCAGAAGAAGCTCGACGCCGACCCCTCACGCAGCCCCCGCACCATCAGCGCCAGCCTCAGCGACTTCATCCGCTACACCGTCGTCGCCCCCCACGCCAGCGACGTCGTCCCCGCCGCCCACGCCACCATCAACACCCTCATCGAACGCGGGTGGACCCTCAAGGAGCTCGAGCACTCCTACGTCAACGGCAACCCCTACAAGGGGCTCCACTCAATCGTCCTCGAGAACAGCACCGGCCAGGATGTCGAGATCCAGTTCCACGCCGAGGACGGCATCGCGATCAAGGACCAGTTCCACGTCGAGTACGAAGTCGCGCGCGACCCCCACACGCCGCGCGCTCGCCGAGTCGAGGCGCACCAGACCATGGTCGACGCGTGGAGCACGGTGATCACCCCGGGTGGGCTGCAGAACCTGACCATCGGTGGTGTCTCGGTTCAACCGAAGAGTTACCCGGCGCCGAGGGGCCCTGCAGCTCGCGAGCAGCCCGGACCTGGCGCGTAAGACAAGACTAAGATAAACTAAGAAGAGAGAGTGAGAAGGTGAGAACCGTGAACCTGTATCTGGTGAGGAATCCCGACGGTCACGCCGTCTGGGTGGCCTACGAGAACGCCGAGGGCCAGTTCTACTCCTACGTGCAGAACACCGGCCAGTTCCACTTCAACGGCGGCCTCTACGAAGACTTCTACTACGACCAGCGCATGACCTTCGAGCCGGTCACCGCGGCGGCCGCCGACGCGGCAATCCGCGCGGGCACCGGTCGGCTGGACCCGGGCACCCGGGCGCACGACATCGCGCGCTACGAAGCCGACGTCGACGGGATCCCGGTCGACCAGATCCTCGGGCACCGGCCCGCCCCGGTCCCGTCGCCGAAACAGCAGGCCATCGCTCGCGCCCGCACGCTCGCTGCGGCGCCAGCGGGGCAGTGGCTTACCTGGAAGAGCTACCCGCGGGACAAGAAGCAACTCGCGCACGTCGCCGTCACCGATATCACCAAGGGGAAGATCCGCGCGCTGCGTGAGCTCGGGCAGCTGAAGGTCCGCCTCGAGGACGTCGACGACCAGGTGCAGGTGCAGGTCTCCCGCGTCGCCTGAGCCCCGTCAAGCGATCGCGACCACCTCGAGTGCCCACGGCCCAGCGAGCTCCGCGCGATCACCAACACCCGCGACGGCCTCGGCGAGCGCGCGGTCCTCGAAGGCGGCAGCATCGGCGGGGTTCATGTCGACGTCGCCGATGGAGTACTGCTGCCCGTCATAGCTGAAGTCGCCGGACACGAGAGCGGTCTGCACCCAGCTGACGCCACCGCCGAAACAGCCCTGTTCGTCGGCGCCGGTGCAATCGGTGCAGCGCACCCGGATCCGGAACGCGTTCATGTCGTGGGCAGAGGGACGTCGCGGTAGATGAGTACCTGCTGCAGCACCTCGTCCGGGTGCTGCTTGTACAGCGCAACGAGCGCGCGGGTCGACACCGACGGGCCGCTCGCAGTCTCCTCGGTCGCCGGCAGGCCACGCTCATTGAAGAGTGCGTGCTGCAGCTGCCGGCGGTTGTCGAGGTTGATCTCATGCCCGAGGAGCTCTGCCGTGGCGGCCGCGGCCTTGAGGGCGGTGCGGGTGGCGCCGGCGGCGTTGAGCCGGCCACGGCGGAAGGCAGAGCTGGCGAGGCGGGACGCGATGAAGACATCGGCGTCGCGGTGGTCGTAGAGCGGCTCGGCTCGGGCGACCCAGTTGTTGACCGGGGTGGGGAACCCCTCGGGGCGCTGCGGCCCGTCGGCGGCATAGGTGCGCGCGGTCTTGAGAGAGATGCGGAGCTCGCGGGCGATGTAGTCGAGGCCGACCGTCTTGTTCAGGTCGATGACCAGGTGCGCCGGCGGAGTGATCTCCGGAGCGTCGGCCGCGCGGTACTTGCTGATGTAGCGGTCCGCTGCGGCGCGGGGGAAGAGCTTCACCCGAGCCTTGGGGTCGATGGGCTTGGGGAAGTCCTTCCGGCGGATGCGCTGGATGCGGACCGTCTCGATCTTGATGCCGAGTGCGATGGCGATGTACTCGTCTCCGACGACTTCACGGCTGGCCATGGGGATCCCCTTCGGGGTCGGTGAGGTTGCTGCTGGCGTGGATTGTGGGGCGGCGCCAGTCGGCCGCGGTCTCCTCGAGCTCGGCCGAGGTGAGGATCCCGACGTTGGGATTCGTCGTGCCCCGGTCGAGGCGCGCGCGGACCTCGGCGCCGAGCAGGTCGATGAAGCGGCGAGCAGGGGAGTCGACCCAACCGGGCACATGGTGCGCGGCGTCGATGTACGCCAGGCGGGTGCGTTCGATCTGCGGGAGCAGCTCGTCGACAAGCTCGGCAGTGAGGATCTCGGCGATCGGCTGCCACCGATACCCGCCGCCGTCCCCGTCCGCGGCGAGCGCCGCGGCGAGAGTGAGGCCGGTGCCGTCGGCCACGATGACTTGCGCCTCGGGGGTGGCATCGGGGTGTTCGATGAGTGCGAGGGCAGCGGTGACGAGGAGGTCGATGCCGTCGGTGTGGATGGGCATCATGCGGCTCCGCGGTGAGAGGAGAGCGGCGCCCGACTGCTGCCTGGAATTGTCAGATCCACAGGACAGAAGGACCACATCACTCCGCTGAGGGAGGAGGGGGCCAGCAGTCGGGCGCCGAGCTTGATCATAGTGCGGGTCTGGGACCTTTCAGGAGGTGACGGCATCGGGATGGGGTCGGCTACGGTCGGCGTATGAACGCTGGATCCCTGACGCTCGTTGAGGTGCGGCCGCGGGTGAGGGGTCGCTTCTGGCGGGTATTCGCGCCGTCGGAGGAGTTCCTGGCGCCGTGGTGGGACGAGGAGCTCCGAGTCGACGACGTCGATCATTGGTTCTCCGCCCGTCGCGATGGCGTCGAGGTTGCTCGGTGCAAGTTCATCCTCGAGCCGGGGCCGCTGGACCGTAAGCCGCTCGGTCCGATGCCGCACGGGCAGCTCGACATTCTCGCGCTCGAGGTCGCGGTCTCGGCCCGCCGGCAGGGCATCGGACTGGCGACGGTGCAGGCGATCCGAGCGATGTACCCGCTGCCACGCATGACCGCGTTGAACGACGACGCGACGTCGCGACGTTTCTGGGACGGCATTGGCTGGGTTCGTCATGAGCTGGATCCCTTCTTCGCTGGCGTCGAACGGGTGACGTACTCGGAGGTCTGAGGCGGTTAGCGATCGTTTCCCGGGCGGGCGCCGTAGACGGCTTCGTCCCAGGGATGCCAGTCGGCGTCGCCTGCGTGGAGCACGAGCCCCTCTTCCCAGCTGACACCGACCTCCTCTCCGTGGTCGGCTTCTGCGGCGAGCGCGGCCGCCGGCTCGGCAGGGGCGGTGCCGCTGTTGGTGTTGGCGCCGGTGGGGCTGGCGGTGAAGGCGGTGCCGGTGCGGATGAGGTGGGTCATGAGGGATTCGGCGCACCAGAGGCAGCGGGCGGTGGGGGCTGTGTTCGTGGGGGTGATGATGACGACCGCGTCGGCGAGACCGCCGTCGTGGTTGTCGCTTCCGCACTGGATGGTCTCAGTCATTGGTCTGCTCCTTGCTGGAGATCTCGCGGGTTGCGGGTGCGTGCTTTGGGCAGTAGTCGTGCCGGGCCTTCACTCTGCCGAGGTCGTGCTCTCGGATGATCGATGTGAACCCGGCGCGGTCTGCAGCGCGTCGCGCTCTGCGAGCGTTCTCTTCCGGCTGTGCGGCGGGGATTCCGCAGATGTCGCAGATGACGTAGCTCAGGTGTGCGATCGCCATCAGTTGGTCCCGCTGTGGTCGTCAGTGTCGTGGGAGGAGATCCACGCTTGTTGGTCCTGGGAGATGTGCGGCGGGCGGTGGCCGGGGCGACGCCAGCATTGCTGGTAGCCGAGTGTCCCGGGGCGCACGGTGCCGCACAGGCCTGCCGGCTGCTCTTCGGCGGCGCCGATGGCGTCGAGCTCCTGCTCGTCGAGCTGGGGCCGGTCGACGAGCACGAACCAGCTGCCGTCCTTCTCGATTTCTGGCCTGCCGGCGTCTTCCCAGCGGCAGGTCGCCGCCCAGTCGTGGGGATCGCCGACAGGGCGGGTGTAGCTGCCGGCGATGCTCGGGTCGGTCATTCGTGGGCCCTTCGTCCTTGTGCGGATCACCCGCAACATTCGAACTGTGGATCTGACATTCACAGCCTATCGCAGGTCGGCGACATTCGGTAGACCGCGCCGGCATGCCGGTCGTCTCACCTACAAGGGGTGCCTGCGGCGCGCCGGATTGGACATCCTGCCCGCTCGCGCTCGCCGCAGCGCTGGTGCCCCGGGCTGGACCCGGGGCACCAGGTGCTCAACCGGCGAAAGCCCAGGCCGGGACCAGGCCGCGGTCGATGATCTCCGCGAGTGTGGCCGTGAACGTCGGTGCTCCGACCGTCCGAGTCGCCTGCTCGATGAAGAACGCGGCCCGGGTGGACCGTCCCAGGGCCCACGACAGCCACCCGCACACGGTCAGGGCCGCCGCGCGCTGCGCGCCTTCGGTGTGAGCGGCGACCATCCGGCAGACCTCGAACGCGGAATCCAGGCGTGCCGGATCCGGTCGCGCCGAGTCGCCGACGATGATCGCGGCGACCTGTGCGTCGATCGCACCGGCGCGCTGCATCTCCATCGCGTCCCGGCCCTGCTCGATGCTGCTGGCCCACTGGATGAGAGCGACGTCGCGCAGCAACGGCTTCGCCAGGTGCGCGGCGAGAGCCGCGGCCTTCACGGGATCCAGCTGTGCCGGATCCCAGCCGAGGACCTCCTCGAACAGGTTGCAGGCGGTGGTGTCCGCCACGACGGCGCGCGCTGTGCGGATCCCCGCACGCAGCTGCTCGTCGACGACGGGAAGCGACGCCCCGGCGTGCTGGTCACCGTCCGCGACAGACTCCGGGAGCGGGTGCGGCGGGAGCGTGTCCAACGGGGCCTCACCGGCGCCGAAGAAGTCACCCCACCCGGTCGGGGTCAGGTACAGGATCTCGATCGCGGCCAGATCGAACAAGGGCGCGACCAGGCGCAGCGCCTGCGCAAGCGGCTCGTGCTCACGCGCCGTGCCGTCCGTGAACACAACGGCAACGAACCCCGTCACCCCAGGCACCCGACACACCATCTCCAGCAGCTGCGCGACCATCGGGCCCGCATCCTCGGCGCTCACCGGAAGATCCGCGCGCATCGCACCCGTGCTGCGCTCGCCGCAGAAGGGGAGCAGCACCAGCGACTGCGTCGGCGTGAACCCGAGTACCGCGGTCACCGCCCCGAACAGCTCCGCCTTACCCTGAGCCCTCAGCGTCATCATCTCGTTCATGATCATCCAATCTGTTAACCGTGGATCTGACAGTTACAGTCTTGCAGGGGCCGCCGACATTCGAAGGGCCTCGCCCCGAAACGCGTCCAGGACGAGGCCCTCAGCGGGATCAGACGAGTGCGGCGACCTCCTCCGCCGCCGACTCGGCGGCGACCGTTCCGTGGCTGAGGAGCTCCCGCGCATCCGCGGCGCAGGTGATCAGCTGTGCGCCGTACTCTCGGGCAAGAATGTGGCAGCCGGTGCTGGCAGCTGAGGTGATTGGGCCGGGGACCACGCCGAGGCTGCGGCCGAGCCGGTGTGCGTGCGCACCCAGGTTCAGAGCGCCGGAGCGTGCGCCCGCCTCGGCGATCACCGTGGCGCGCGTGGCTGCCGCAACGATCCGTCCCCTGGTGATGAACCGGTGGCGCGTCGGTGCGGTACCGGTGGGGGACTCGGAGACGATCGCGCAGCCCTCGGTGGCGGCGATCCTGTTGAACAGCTCTGTGTGCCCGCTCGGGTAGGTGCGATCGACGCCGCCGGCCGTCCACACCACGGTGCGGCCGCCGGCGCGGAGGGCGGCCCTCGCGGCGGTCCCATCGATTCCGTACGCGCCGCCGTTGTGCACCACAGTGCCGCCCGCGGCGAGCTCGGAGACGATCTCCTGACTCACGTGCTCGCCGTATGCGCTCGAGGCCCGCGCCCCAGACCACGCCAGGGCATCGGCGGCTTCCAGGGCTTGCACGTCGCCGCGCACCCACAGCAGATGAGGAACCTCGGCGTCGAGGTCCGCGATCCCGGGAACCGACAGCGGATCCACCAGGTGCACGCCGTCGTGCTCGGCCTTGCGCAGGACCGCGGACGTCTGCGCGTCGGAGAGGCGGCTCACCCAGCGTGCAACGGCGGAGGACCGTCCAGCGCTGTGCTCGGCGAGATCCGCCGCACGCTGCGGATCCTGCAGGGCTTCCATGGCGTCGACGAACCCGAGATCGGCGACCACCGCGGTGGCGTCCGGATCACACGGGTCCGAGATCAGGGACCAGGCGGCCCGAGCGCGCCGTTCGGCCTTGTCGGTGATGAGAGAGATGTTCATGAGGGAACCTTCCGGTAACTGTTGTGGATCTGACGGTTACAGTCTGGCAGGGGCCTCCGACATTCGGCCGGCCCCCTCCAGGATCTGCTCTCAGGCGGGGCTCGTCGCCGTGCGCTCGCGCAATCGAGCGCTCCAGCCGTCCAGGACGTGCGCCGGCGTCGCCCAGGTATCGAAGTGCTCGAGCGTGAGCGTGTTCGCCCGATGCACCAACGCAGGGATGCCGAGCAGCGAGAACTGCACGTAGCTCATGTGCACCGCGATCAGCGACAGGTCGTTCGCGGTCACGTGCATCCGCCGCGTGTAGTCGATCCCCTGCGACGCGAGGTGCTGGGCGACCGCGATCACCATGGCGCCGGCTCCGCACGCGGGCTCGGCGACGGAGATGAAGGGCTGCGTCTCCAACAGCTGGGCGGCATCGGCGAGCTGCATGCTCGCCATGAGCTGAGCGACGCTGTACGGGGTGAAGAACTGCCCCTGATCCTTGCTCGCGATCTCCAGCTGCATGTACGTCTCGCCGAGCACGTCACGAGGATCCTGGTCGAGCTCGAGCACGACCAGCGCGAGCGCCTCGGCGAAGCGGTTCATAGCGGCCTCTCCGTAGCGCTCCCTGGTCTTCTCGTACTCGTCCTCCCGCTCCTGGAATCCCACGGGGTCCACCCGGTTGCGCAGCGCCACGGCGGACACCTCGCAGAAGTCGGCGAACACGCGGCGCATGTCGCTTGCGCCGGTGTTCGCCTTCAGCAGCTTCACGATCGTCTTCGTCCCGCGATCCATGACCATGCGACTTCCTCCTGCCGATCTCAGGCGACGATGAAGTCGCGGGAACGCCAACGGGGGATCCGCACGCGCATGCCGGCGTCGACGACGCGGAGCTCGTCGCGCCTCAAGACCTCGAAGACCGTGTCCTCAGACGTGCGGAACCCGCCGCTGAACGTGAGCGGCGTCGAGAACCGGATCCGCGAGCCGCGCTGCACGCGCGGCTTCGCCTCCTCGCGCTGCAGGTTCTCCCAGCAGCGCGCACGCCACTCGTTTCGCGTACTCGTGATCGGTGGGGGTCAGCGCCTCGAGCACGGCCCGCGGGGCGCTCGAGGCACCGGGGCCCATGGTCTCGTCCATGTCCTTGTACGTGAAGTTGTAGTAGCTGCCCGGGGCGACCGAGTACAGCACCACGAGCGCGAAGACCTCGCCGGCGTGCGGGTGGGGCTCCAGATAGCGCACAGCGGCGTAGAACTCGTACTGCCAGTCGCCGCAGCCGGGGGAGAAGCTCGGGTTCCTCCGTGCCGCGCTGGCGATGATCTCGCCGTGGGTGAAGTAGTCAGCGAAGTACTCCGCCGGCTTCTGGCCGGCCGGCTTGTGAGTCGAAGTAGCTCCCATGGTGTCTTGTCCTGTTCTGTCGTGGTCTGTTGTTGTGGATCTGACAGTTACAGTCTGCCGGGGGCCACGGAC
>NZ_BAABGP010000027.1:0-1071 GCF_039541635.1 Microbacterium panaciterrae | reverse complement strand
CCTGTCGCGTCACCGTTCAAGACTCACCCACCGAGGAGCGGAACCTCTTGATCAACACGCCCTAGGGCTCCTGGAGGCCGGGAAGCATGATCTGAGATGCCCCCGGCCTCCAGATCAATTACGCAGGTGCGGCGGGATTACCTCCGCGCAACCGGAGCAAGGACCGTTCGAACTGTTCCAGCTCCGGCTCGGTCATAACCCCGCCAACGCGCAGTTGGATTTCATCGTCGAATATGAGGAGAGCCTCGTCGACGCAAGCAGCCCCCGAAGGGGTCAACTCCAGCAAATTCGAGCGGCGATCTTCCGGGTTTGCCACTCGCCGGCACAGACCTGCAGCCTCAATCTTGTCGACAACCTTGCTTGCGCCTCCGACGCTGATGGCGAACGCTGTGGCCACGTCATAGACACGCTGACCGGGTTCCCGGCGGAGAAGGAACAAGACTTCGAACCATGTGAGCGGTAAACCACAATCACTCCGAAGCCGCAGATCAACAGCTGCCCAGAGCTCGGTCTCAAAACGCACGAGTTCGTGATAGATCCGCCTCAAGTTCGCCATCACACCTCGAATCACGACGCCCGGCAGCCCAAACAGAATCGGCCATCTCGGTTCGAACAAACTCAAATAGCCACCTTAGCGATGGAAGGAAGGACCCTGTGTCAACCACCCCGTGGATCGAGTCCGTACCAATTCAGGTCGTTGGCGGGCCTACTGTCCTCATCAACTACGCGGGCCTCCGGATCTTGACCGACCCGACCTTCGATGAGCCAGGTGAGTACCAGACCCCCGTCCCTGGGTTCTCACTCGTGAAGACCCAGGGTCCGTCTGTATCTCTGGCCGAGATCGGCGGCGTCGACCTCGTGCTCCTGTCCCATGACGAGCACGACGATAATCTCGACCGCTCCGGACGAGAGCTCCTGAAGACGGTGCCCCTCACGGTGACCACGATCGGCGGATCTCGGCGCCTGGGCGGAACAGCGAAAGGCCTCGCCGTTTGGGAATCAATCAGGCTCATCGCAATCCAGAGTGTAGGTGGGGTCTGAATCCTCCGGCTTCGAGCAGCGATCTCGCGA
>NZ_BAABGP010000026.1:0-158238 GCF_039541635.1 Microbacterium panaciterrae | reverse complement strand
GCGTTCATCCTGAGCCAGGATCAAACTCTCCGTAAAAGAAAAAAACAGGACCACCAGGGAAAACCGGCGACCTGCGAGTTTGAAACTGACCAAAGAGATGACATCATTGCTGACTTCATCCGAATGCCAACCCCCAAAAAAGAGAGCTGGTCTTTGATCCAAAGGAATTTCTCAAACCAGCCCAAAGACTGGAACGAGGAATAAATTGGCATTTGACAAGTGCACGCTGTTGAGTTCTCAAGGATCGGATGCTCCTGCGTTCGGGCCTCTCGGCCTTCCCTTCAGGGCAACTTCTCTATCTTATCCGTGTCGCTCAGGCTGTCAAATCGACGCACCGTGAGGATCAGAACCGGATTCGTCATCTCGTTTCCGAGGCAACTTCTCTAGCTTAGTCCTCCCGGCCAGACTGTCAAATCGACGATCCCGGCGGACGGCCACCCCGTCAAGCGCACGCGCTCGAGCCCGCCACAGGGAGAACCTGTGAGAGGGATCCTGCTTCCGAAGAAGAAGGTGGATGGTTGTTCGCCGCTTGGGGAGTCAGGCCTTCCGGCCCTTCGCTCTACCGCTTGGGGCGAACAAGTAATAAGTTACGCGGATCCGCCGGATCCGGCAAATTCCGCGCCCCGCCCGGGCGTGTCGCCCGCCTCTCCGCGTGCCTTCAGCGCTCCTTCGCGCCCGCGTCTGCAGACAGGCGCCGCGCCGACACGAGCCGGAGTGCCACCACGAGGAACAGCGACAGCATTCCCCACACCCCTGCCGCGATCGGCAGCGTGCGATAGGCGAGATGCTGCGGCGCGAACTCCGTCGTGAACGGGCCGTACAGCGCATAGCCCGCCACGACCGCGGCGATCAGCACCACCGGCAGCGACAGCCACCACGTCACTCGGACGACGAACGGCGCCGCGTCGACCGGCTGCGGCACACGATGACGGAGCCAGACCGCACCGGCGATGGCGAGCACGATCACGCCGCCGATCCCGGATCCGTACTGCAGCCACTTGTAACCGGGCAGCGGTCCCCACGACGCATCCAGCGCGGGGATCAACCCCGTGCCGAACCTCCCCTCGTGCGTGAACGCATCCCACAGGATGTGCGAGACGATGCCCACCGCCAGGGCGATGACGAGCAGCGCCGTGCGGCCTGCCGAGCCGAACGTCTCGCGCAGCGCGTCCCGCGCACCGCGATCCCACTCGTCCGGAAGCCGCGCGCCGAGGCTGCGCGGCGCGAGCGGACGACAGGCGGGCCGCAGCACGACACGCCAGACGAGCAGCAGGACGAGGGCGACGAGCGCGGTCAGCGGGAGCCAGCGCAGGTCATGCGTGACGCCGTAATCGAGGAGCACACCGCGAGTGAAAAGTGGCAGATCCGGTGCCATCGCGCCGACCGCGATCGCCGCGGGCGCGAGCGGTGTGCGCACGAACGGCAGCGCGACGATCGCGTGACTCGGCGTGAACGGCATGCGTTCGACAGTACCCAACGGCGATCCGAGCGCCGCCGCCCCCTCGCACCGACGTCGCCTCGAGGAGGCGCGGGCGGCAGGAGGGGGCGAACGCGAGCAGCGGTCAGGCGGGGAGAAGCCCCGCGAGCGTCTTCTTGCCACGGCGGAGCACCGACACTCCGCCGGGGAGGCCGAGCGGCACGGTCGCGTCGTCGGACTCGACCCGTTCGCCGTCCACCGAGACGCCGCCCTGGGCGATCGCGCGGCGGGCCTCGGAGGCGCTCGACACCAGCCCCGCGGCGACGAGCGCATCGACGACCGAGGATCCGCTCGCGACCTGGGCGTTCGGCAGCTCCTCCAGTGCGGTGCGCAGCGTGGCGGCATCGAGTGCGGAGAGGTCGCCCTGCCCGAACAGCGCCTCGGACGCCGCGATCGCTGCGGCCGTCGCGTCGGCTCCGTGCACCGTGGCGACGACCTCGAGGGCCAGCCGCTTCTGCGCGGCGCGGCGGAACGGCTCGGCCTCGACCAGCGCCGCGTACTCCTCGATCTCGGCACGGGTGAGGAAGGTGAAGACCTTGAGCCGTTCGATCACGTCGGCGTCGGCGGTGCTCAGCCAGAACTGGTACATCCGGTACGGGCTGCACATCTCGGCGTCGAGCCAGATCGCGTTGCCCTCGCTCTTGCCGAACTTGGTGCCGTCGCTGTTCGTGATCAGCGGCGTGCCGATCGCGTGCACCGATGCGCCTTCGACGCGGTGGATGAGATCCGTGCCACTGGTGAGGTTCCCCCACTGGTCGGACCCGCCGGTCTGCAGCACGCAGTCGTACTGGCGGTGCAGCTCGAGGTAGTCGAGGCCCTGCAGGATCTGGTAGCTGAACTCGGTGTAGCTGATGCCGGCGTCGGAGTTGAGGCGCGCGGCGACCGCGTCCTTCTTCAGCATGGTGCCGACACGGTAGTGCTTGCCGATCTCGCGCAGGAAGTCGATGGCGCTCATCGGCGCCGTCCAGTCGAGGTTGTTCACCATCCGCGCCGCGTTGTCGCCCTCGAAGCTGAGGTAGCGCTCGACCTGCCGGCGCAGGCGATCCACCCACTCCGCGACCGTCTCGCGTGTGTTCAGCGTGCGCTCGGCGGTGGGACGGGGGTCGCCGACCAGCCCGGTGGATCCGCCGACCAGGCCGAGCGGCTTGTGCCCGGCGAGCTGCAGCCGGCGCATGAGGAGCAGCTGCACGAGGTTGCCGAGGTGCAGGCTCGGAGCGGTCGGGTCGAAGCCGCAGTAATACGTGATCGCGGGACCTGCGAGCAGGGCGCGCAGCGCCTCAGGATCCGTGGACACGTGGACGAGTCCGCGCCAGACCAGCTCATCCCACACGTTGGAGAACGTGGGGTCGATGGCCGGTGCCGCGGTCGTCAGAGGAGGTTTCGACACCGGATCAGGGTACCAGCGCCGTCGCGGTCCCCTCCCCGCGCCGGGTCCTGCCCACCCGGAACCCGGCACGCCTCGCCTCGCCCGCGCCCGCGCCCGCGAGCCGACCTCCCTACCCGCGAGACTGCATCTGCGCCGCGAGACTGCGGCTACGTGCTGCAGTCTCGCGTCCGAGTTGCAGTCTCGCGGTCAGATGGGACGGTTTGGTCGGGGCGGGGCGGGGGCAGGGCGGAGGCAGGGCGGGGCGGAGGCGGGGCGGACGCGCCGGTACGCTGGAGGCGTGTTGGGAACGCGCGCGGGTCGCACGGTCCGGGGCCTCACCGCCGCCCTGGTCGCGACGTTCGTGGCCTCCGTCTCGCACTCCACCGCCGACGGCTCCCCCGCACCGCTGATCGGGATCGTGCTCGCGCTGCTGTTCGCGGCGCCGGTGTGCATCGCGCTCGCCGGGCGGACGCTGAGCTGGGCGCGGCTGTCGCTCGCCGTGATTCTCAGCCAGTTCGCGTTCCACGGGCTGCTGCTGATCGGTGTCGGATCCGGATCCGGATCGCTGACGCAGAATCCGGGGATCCACCTGCACGGCGCCGATCTCGCCGGCGCCCTCGGCACGACAGCCCTTAACGCGGCTGTCGTGCACCCGGATCACGCGCAGCCCGCGATGTGGGTCGCGCATGCGATAGCCGCAGTGCTGACGGTGCTCGCGCTGGGCCGCGGCGAGCAGACGATCCGAGCCCTGCTCGAGCTGACCGGCTGGAACTTCGTCGCACGGCTCCTCGTCGCACCGCCGGCAGCCGCACACCGCGCGCTTCCGGCCCCGCACGTCGATGCCCCCGTGCTCCGGTCCCGCTTCGCTCTGACCGTCGTTCAGAGGAGGGGTCCGCCGCTCGCGGCCTGACCCCATTCCTCCCGCATCGACGTCTGCGCCGCTCACGCGCCGTCGGCGCACCCGCACGACCTCAGAAAGAACGCTCACCATGCAAAACACCACCCTCTCGCGCGTGCTCACCGGCCTCGCCGCCGGCGCCGTGCTCGCCCTCGCCGCACCGCTCGCCGCCTCCGCGCACGTGACGGCGACACCGAACCAGGCCGCGGCCGGATCCTGGACATACCTCACCTTCCGCGTGCCGAACGAGTCCGCCTCGGCCAGCACGGTCAAGCTCGACATCCACCTGCCCGCCGACACCCCCTTCACGAGCGTGAGCTACCAGCCCACCGCGGGATGGACCGGCACCGCCGTCAAGACCACGCTGGCGAAGCCGGTGAAGGTCGAAGGCAACACGATCAGCGAAGCCGTCACCGAGGTGACCTTCACCGCAGACGCCGGCGGGATCGCGCCCGGTCAGTTCCAGACGTTCACGCTGTCGCTGGGGCCGGTGCCGGACACCGGGCACATCGTGATCCCGGCGACCCAGACGTACTCCGACGGCAAGGTCGTGGAGTGGTCAGCCACTCCGGAACAGGCCGCCAAGGACGACGCGCTCGAGCCCGCACCGGTGCTGTGGGTGAACGACGCTCCCCCGGCCGACCACCACGGCGGTGCCGCGGTGACGACCGCGACCAGCACGCACGAGGCAGCCGCGCCGAAATCCAGCGGCGGACAGGACGGCCTCGCCCTCGGTCTGAGCATCGCGGCGCTCGTGGTCGCGGCAGGCGGCGTGCTGCTCGGCGGATTCGCACTCGGCCGGCGGAAGAGGAACGCATGAGGATCCGCACTCGCCTGACGGCGCTCGCGGCGGCGCTCGGCGTCGGAGTGGTCCTCGCCACGGCGGGCGCATCGGCCGCGAGCGCGCACGACACGCTCGAGCAGACGGATCCGGCCGCGAACTCCACGGTGAAGACCCTCGACGCCGTCACGCTCACCTTCAGCGCGGATCCGCTCGGCGCGGACGGGGCGGCCGTCATCCAGGTGATCGGTCCGGACAAGAAGTACTACGAGACCGCGTGCCCGGATCTGAACGGTCCCGCCGTGTCGTCCCCGGTGACGCCGGGCGCCGCCGGGACGTACGAGGTGCTGTGGCGGGTGGTGTCCTCGGACGGGCATCCGATCTCGGGCAGCTACACCTTCACCTACGCGCCGGATGGCTCGACGGCGACGACGACGACAGGATCCGCTGCGCCGAAGTGCGGGCCGGCGGGATCGGCGACGACGGCACCGGATGCACCGGCTGCGACGGCGGGCGGCGACAGCGGCCTGTGGATCGGGCTCGGGATCGGCACCGTCGTGCTCGTCGGCGTCGGGGTCGGCGCCTGGGCGCTCGCGCGCGGGCGCAAGAACGAGGACTGAGCCGCTCGGGGTCGTTGAGGCGGTCAGCCCGCGCGAGCGGCCCACCACAGCAGCAGGGCGCCGCCGAGCGCGACGACCCAGCTGACCAGGCTGCCCACCAGGAAGTACTCGGCCCTGGCGCCGCTCGCGCCGTCGCGGGAGATCTCCGGGAACCGCACGATCCCCTTCGCCGCCAGCATGGCCGCGAGCAGCGGGTAGGCGGCGAAGAGCGTCAGCAGCAGCACGATCACCCGCTCCAGCGGGCCGATCAGGCGTCCGCCGCGGAAACCCGGATCCGCGGCGGGCGCGGGCGCCGTCGGTTCGGGGCCGGTCGGCGCACCGGGATCGAGGCCCAGCGCCGGGACGAGTCCGTGCACCGCCTCAGCCGGAGGACCGTCCCCGGACGCGACGTCCGCGGGGAGCTCGGCCTCCTCGCCGACGAGCGCGGCCCGCACGATCACGTTGCCTGTCTCGAGGAGCAGGGCGAACACCCCGATCGCGAGGATGAACAGGTCGAAGCCGATCGGCCCCAGGGGCGTCGCGAGCCAGCGGCCCGCGAACAGTCCCGTCACCGCACGCGCGGGCATCAGCACGACAGAGACCACCACCACGACCGCGAGCAGCACCGCCGGCCAGAACGACAGCCGGGGCCGCCCTTCGAGCGGGAGCAGCCACGCCCACAGCACCGCGCAGGCGATCCCGATCAACGCGAACAGATACGCCCCGCCCAGCGTTCCCAGCACCAGCACCAGCACGGCAGCGACCGCGGTCCCGATCCAGAACGCCCGCCCGTGCAGGAACCGGCGCAGGACATCGCAGAGCCCGGTCGCGAGCAGGACGAAACCTGCGAGGATCATGCGCGTGCTCCGCTCGCCCCGGCGAGGTCGTTCAACGTGTGCATGCCGCCATCCTCCCCCGGGCCACCGACGAACCGGGCTGTGCGGTCGGCACGGCGCGCAGTCGCACCAGAACGCCGGCAGCAGAACGGCCGCATCCGTTCACGCGGATGCGGCCGTTCTGAAACGCGGGAGAAGCGAAGGTCAGTGGAACTGACCGAGCTTGCCGAACTTCTCGGCCAGCAGGTAGTAGACCGTGATGCGGCTCTTGGTGCGGTCGGCCTTCATCGTCTCCTTGACCTCGGCGAGCGCGGCGTCGAGCGCCTCGTCGGACTCGGTGAGTCCGAGCTTCTTCTTGAGGAAGTTGGTCTTGACGGTCTCGACCTCGTCCTTGTCCGAGAAAGCGACGTACGCCGAATCCTGGCTGCTCATCACAAGCCGGTAGGTCTTGAGCAGACCCTCGATCGCAGCATCGTCGGCGTCGGGACGGTAGATCTTGACGTCAGCGGCCCAGTCAGCCATGCGGAACTCCTTTGAATCCGGCCCGGCCCGTATGCCGTGCTCGCCAGCGATCCTAGACGCGTTGCCCCTGCAGGAACAGAAGGAACTCCGTGCGATTTTCGACTTCGCCCTCCTGTCCCTGCACGCGCTTACGCGGAGAAGTCCTCCGGGACCTCGAGCGGGCGCCGCGAGAAGTACGCGGCCTTCGCCTTCGGGTAGAAGATCGCCAGCGGAATCACACCGATCACGATCAGGCCGAGACCGAGGATGTTCACGACGGGCTCGTTGTTCGGAATCGCCGCGAAGAAGATGTACATCATGAAGACCGCCCCGAAAAACGGCCACAGGCCGATCAGCAGGAAGTTCTTCACCGAGGTGAACAACACCTTCCGGAAGCCCACAATCAGCGCGAAACCGGCGAGCGAGTAATAGAACGCGATCTGCAGGCCGATCGACGAGATCGCCCAGCCGAGGATCTGGCCGACGCTGTCTCCGAAGACGTTCGCGAGCACGAACAGCAGCAGCGAGACGATGACCACGACCAGGGTCGCGAACACCGGAGTCTTCCACTTGCGGTTGATCCTGCCGAACGCGAACGGGATCGTACGGTCACGGCCCATGGCGAACAGGGTGCGGCTGACCTGCACGAGCGTGGTCTCCAGCGTGGCGATGGTCGACAACGCGACCGCGACGATGAGGATCTTGCCGCCGATGCCGGGCATGATCGCGTCGCCGAGCACGGTCAGCACGTTGCCGCTGTTGGCTTCGATGGTCTTGCCGGGCAGCATCACCAGGGTGGTGGTGGTGTAGATCTCGAACAGGATGAACACGATGACGATGCCGAGGATGCCCGCAGCACCCGTCGTCTTGTGCGCGTTCTTGGTCTCCTCGCCGAGGTTGGCGGTGACGTCCCAGCCCCAGTAGTAGAACGCGGCGATCAGAGCCGCTGCGACGAAGACGCCACCGCTGCTGAGGTGACCGAAGCCGAACCAGTCCCACGAGAAGGTCTCGCCGTGGTGGTAGGTGGTGATCGCACGAGGGATCGCGATCGCGGCGAACACCACGAGGATCCCCACTTCGATGATCGACATGATCCACTGCGCGCGCTCTGTCGTATGCACGCCGAAGATCACCGCCGCCGCCATGACCAGGAACCAGATGGATCCGACCAGCGTGACGAGCAGGGTGTTGTTCGCCTGATCGGGCGCGAACAGCGCGACGGTCATCTGGCCGGCGGGCAGGGCCCCCGCGACCATGAAGATCGTCGCCGAGATCACGACAGCCCATCCGGCGAGGAACCCGAGGATCGGGTGCAGGCCGCGGGCGACCCACGAGAACGACGCGCCGGCGTGGCTGTCCACCCGGGCGAGGTGGCTGAACGCGAACGCGATGCCGAGCATCGGGATGCCGCACCACAGCAGTGCGGCGGGGGCGCCGACGCCGGCGGCGCCGATCAGCAGCGCGGTGCTGGCGGCGATGGAGTAGGCGGGCGCGCTCCCGGCCACAGCCATCAGGGTGGATCCTGCTTTGGACACACCACCGGCCTGCAGCGCGTGCTCCTGATAATCGATCGCTCGTTGCAGAGACGTGTCCGTCTCCTGCGAATTCTGGGCCATTCGGGTCCCCTGTCTCATCGTCGGGTGTGGGGGATGACAGGGGGACGTTAGCACCCGCGATGGCCCTGCGCATATAGTGGCGCGGAATCGTTTCGGGCACGGATTCGAAGCCTATGCATTGGCTGGGAGCTCGATCAGGGAAACACGCGGATTCCTGCGGATTTTGGAAATCGGGCGCGTGGATCCGTAGCCGATTCCCTAAGAACGGTTCGGGATGCGTTGCGAGACGTGGCTGTCTGACGGCCACCCACGCCGACCACCAGGAAGCGGCGTGTGCTCAGGAGATGCGCCCTGTCCCCGGCTCGATTCTCCACTCGTGTCGCCATTCGAGTCGCGCCGTGCCGTCACCGAGATGCAGCGGCAGCCAGACCGGCGGCGAATGGGAGAGGTCGTCGCGAATCCATCGATCGCCGATGTACACGAACGAGGTCTGCTCCGACCCCCGCACCGGGAGAACGACCGACGTCTGAGAGTCGAACGTCGCCGACCCCGCGGGTGCGAAATCGGACCAGTCGCTCCATGGACCTTCCAGTGCGGTCGCGGTCGCGTACTTGTTGTCATTCATGGACCAGCCGGTCAGATCGGACCCGAACAGGTAGTAGAGGCCCTCGTGCGAGACCAAGGTCGGCGACTCATAGCCGTGCGCGCCAGCAGGATGACCACCCGGCAGGGCGAGCGTGGTCGACACGATCTCTTCCACGCCGAGAAAGTCGGGCGTCAGCCGGTAGATGTGCAGTCCGTTCTCGCGATCCTCGCTGAGCACGTAGCCTGTGCCGTCCTCGTCCTGGAACACGCCGATGTCGCGGCTCACGTTGCCGAGCGGACGTTCGCTGCCCAGGTAGCTGTAAGGCCCCTCGGGGCGATCCGCGACAGCCCGTCCGAGACGCGCCAAGGAGTAGTCCGCCGTATCGATGTGCAGGAACATCACATACGTGCCGCGCGTCGTGCGCAGCACTTTGGGTCGTTCGATGACCCGGTCCGGCCCGAGTTCCGCGATCGACCGGTCCGCGGCGAGCGCGTGGCCGTGCGACGTCCAGGTCGCAAGATCGACCGACGAATAGCAGGCGATGCCGGTGAAAAGACTCCCCCGCGTCTTGTCCTCACCCCACGCGTAGAACCTTCCGTCGAACTGGTGAATGCCCACACCGTGCAACTGCGCCGTCGCTCCCGTGTCGTCACGGAAGAGCCGGCCGGGAACGATGACTCCTGCGGGTGCGCACTCGGGGGAGATCATCGCGCCCACCGCGTCGAAAGTCGCGAAGGCAGCATCACTGCGCCCGCTCGCTTCTGATGCCGAAGATATGCACCTCGCTGAACGACGAGATCCCGGGATATGCG
Source organism: Microbacterium panaciterrae (assembly GCF_039541635.1). Classification (NCBI taxonomy): domain Bacteria; kingdom Bacillati; phylum Actinomycetota; class Actinomycetes; order Micrococcales; family Microbacteriaceae; genus Microbacterium; species Microbacterium panaciterrae. Next base: position 148,826 of record NZ_BAABGP010000026.1, on the reverse strand, counting down.
GGATCCGTCGGAACGCCCGGGGCGTCGACCTGAATCCTGAAGAGGCGATAGCGCTGCCCCTTGACGTCGTCCCGTACCGGGATATTCTCCATCGGGTAGCCGAGGTCGGTCGTGTCGGTCGTCATCCTCGAGGTGAGCAACGTCCATGTGCTGCCGTCCGCAGATCCATAGACGTTCGCGCCCTGGGACCGGTTGGCGAATCCGAACCGCGCCCGAATCCCGAATGCGTCGGGCGCGATGAGGAAGCCGGGCCCGAAGTCCAGGGTGAACGGCGCGCGAAGATCTCCGGTGTACGTCGCGAAGTTGTCGTCCAGGATGGCGCGCGCCTGAACCGAAGTCGGATACGTCGAGACGATGCCGCGGTAGTCGACCGAATGGTCCGAATCCAGGCGTGGTGTGAGCAGCTGCAGCCCGGCCACCGCCGTCTGCACCTGCAGGAGCGCGCCGAGAAAAGCACCGTCATCCGCCGAGGCTGCCGCGGCCTCGGCCGAGGACCTGGCACCGTTGAGGGCGGCAACGGTACTCGACACGTACGCCGCGTCGGAGTCGTACCCCGAGAGTGCGGCCTGCATCGCCGCGTCACGACCGTCGGCGACCACGACGACCGTCGTGTGGACGACCACCGACGTGCCGTCGTCCGCGACGACCGGGAACGTGTGCGTCCCTACGGCCCCTGCATCGGGCACCCAGCTCAGCTGGCCGCTGCTCGCGTCCAGAACGGCGCCCCTCGGCAAGCCTGTGGCCGAGTAGGTGAGCCGCCCGGGTCCCGGATATTCGGCTGCGAGACTGCGTTGCAGTGGGGATCCGGCGATGCCGATCACCGAGAGCTTCGTGCCGGCCGGGAACTGAGGGAGCGCCAGATCTGTCTTGGTGTTCAGGTCGATGTGATCGAGGTCGATCGGGCGGGCGTTGTCGGCCGAGAAGTGCAGGTACGCGAGGTTGTCGCCCCCCAGATCGATGCCGAACAGCGCGTCGGGGTCGGTGTCGAAGGCGACATAGCGCCACTGTCCGCCGGTGTCGGGCACGAGCACTTCGAGTGCCTTCGCCGGATCCTGCCCGACGGCGATGCGGGCGGGCCCTCTGGTCCGCAGCCGGATCCCTACCGGGCTGAACCCGGTCGTCTTCGCGTAGAGCAGGGTGCGCACCGCGAGCGTCCGGCCGTTGTGCGGCGGGTTCACCTGCAGATATTCCGTGCCGTTCTCCGTGATCACGGTGAACGGGCCGCCGTCGACAGCCGCGCTCCGCGTGGCGAAATGAATCCTGTCATCGGCGGCGACCGGGCGCGTCTGCCCGGCGAGGGCGGCGGGCAGCGACAGCCAGAACTCCGGGGCGTAGTCGGGGTTGCTGTTCCAGCTGTTGTACGGTGCTGTACCCCAGTAGAACAACGGCCCATCCGACTTGTCGTGCAGTTCCTGCAGATGCAGCGCCTCCATCGTCATGTCGAGGCCGAGCGTGTAGCGATAGACGGTGTACAGCTCATCGATCGGGTTGAACAGACGTCCGCGGTACGCCTGGGACAGCACCCCGCCGTGACCGGCCGTGTCGACCCATGGGACGGTGTAGCCGAGCATGTAGGAGGTGAACGCGTCAGCGGCCTTGAGAATGCGATGATCGAGGAATTCGTAGGCCGTCACGCTCCCCTCGGACGTCGACACCGTGCCGTGCACAGGATCGACCCTGGTTCCCTGCACCCCGAGCAGGCGGGCGAGGGTCCCCACGGTGTTGATGTCGTCCCAGCCATGCGCCTGGTCGCGGCCCATCTCCTGGTGCTGGACGAACGCGTGCCCGTAGGTGTTGATGGGGTCGTCGGCAGCGATCAGGGGGAAGATGGCGGCGACCGCTCCGTTCTGCTCCGGCTTCGTCGTGGTCGCGTTGACGGTGAACCATTCCACGGCCTCGTCATATCGCGCCCTGTTGCCGGTGAAGATGTAGCCGGCGATGGTGCCGATGAGCGGGTAGGTGTGCTGGTTCAGATACCAGGTGTTGCCATAGTTGAACGTATCCGTGACCGGGACGATCAGGTTGCGGGTGAAGTCGGCGGAGTCCTGATCGCTCCAGGCGATGTCGTAGGACGTGTACCCCTCGGGGAAGTCGGTCGATCGGAAGATCTCGGCGGCCGCGACCATCCGGTACAGCGGAACGCCGGTGTGAATGTGGGCGTCGGGATAGACCGCGTACTGCTGGGGATCGAGGTGCGACCAGATCCGCAGGATCCGCATGCCGTTCTCGCGGAAGACCGCGTCACCGGTAAGGACGTACAAGATCGCCTGGGTGTACGCGCCGAAGGCATCTTCGATGAACTTGGACTGGATGCCAGACGAATTGAAGTACGGGTGGCCGGGTTGGTCCACGACCTTGGTTCCGTTCTTGGATCTCAATGTGCGACTGGCGTACGGCGTCTGCACCATCGCGTCGTAGTAGGTCGCCCATGGTTCGACGCGGCTCGCCACCATGTCCCGTGCGGTACGCAATGAGGCCGCGCTCACTCCCACGCCCGGGTGCGCGAAACCGGCGGCATCGGCGCTCTCCGTGACCGCCACACCCGTCGTTGCGGTCGCAGGGACCCTGCGCCCGGCGAGCGCATATGCCGGCGTCGCGATCGCAGAGCTCGCGACGAAGAAGCTCGCTCCTGCGACAGCGGCGGTCAAGAGCGAGCGCCTGTTGAGTTCGTGCATCGTTGCCATCCATTCACATCGTCGTGGTCGTTCGGAGAAGGTCACCCATCTCCATTCGGAAAGCGCTATCCTGTAACTAGTTGCATACGTTAGTCAACACGTGACCTCCGGTCAACAGGCGATGCCCAAGAACGTCGTAGATTGCAGATGTGAACATGTCGACCACCGAGAGCCCCGAGCGCCGCGGCGCGTCCCCCGGCCCCGAACGCTCAGGCAAGGCCAATCTCGTCGACGTCGCACGGCTCGCCAGAGTCTCCCCGGCGACCGCCTCGCGCGTGCTCGCCGGCCGCTCGAAGGGCAAGGCCGCCAGTCACGATCGCGTGCTCGCCGCTGCAGAAGAGCTCGGCTACGTGGTGAACGGCCTCGCGAGGTCGATGATGGGCGTGGGCCGGCGCAGCGTCGCCTTCGTCTCAGCCGTGATGGTGGGCCCCACGTTCGCCACCATGGCCGCGGCGGCCGAGCAGGTCGTGACCGAAGACGGTCACCTGTTCATGCTCTGCACCACTCACGGCGACACCGAGCGGGAGCGTGCGCTGATCGAGTCGCTCGCCGAACAGCGCGTCGGGACGGTGCTGCTCGTCGGATCCGCGTCCACCGCGGAGCAGGACGAGCAACGCGTCGCCAGCTATGCCGACTCTCTCGGTCGGGTGGGCGCTCAACTGATCCTGTGCGGCCGCCCGCCGGTCGCTCATCGGCCGGACATCGCGAACATCGATTACGACCACACGGGGGGCGTGCGCAGCGCGGTCGAGCACCTCCTGGGGCTCGGGCACCGTCGCATCGCGTACGTGGGGATGACCGCGGGCATGTCGACGGAGGAGCAGCGCTTCCGCGGGTACCGCGCCGGTCTGGACGGGGGCGCGATCGAGATCGACGAAGCCCTGCTCGTACCGACCGAGAACGACCCTGATGCTGCCGCGACGGCGATCGCCGCCTTCCTGCCGGAACACCCCGATGTGACCGCGTTCGTCTGCCACACCGACCACATCGCGATCGGGGCGGGGCGCAGCCTGCGCGCGGCCGGGCTGTCGGTCCCCGAGCACGTGTCCGTCATAGGGTTCGATGACACCCCGCTCGTCGCCGACCTGACGCCCGCGTTGACGACCGTGCACGCGCCGTTCCGCGAGGTCGGAGACCTCGCCGGGAGGATTGCGATCGGAGAGCCCTTCGGCGGATCCGTCGTGCTGCCGGTCGAGTTCATCGTGCGCGGATCGACGGGACCCGCACCGCGTTGAGTCCTGCGGCGGAGCGAGCCGCCCGCTCACTCCCCCGGATCGAACCGCACATGCGTGCACCCGAAGTCCGCCGACCAGCCTCGCCCGTCGAGGTCGTCCGCGCGAAGGCCCAGCAGCATCCCGGTGAAGCGGAGCCTGCCGCCATGATCATCCGACAGCGTCCAGGCGGCAAACGTCCCCGGCACGGGGTCCCATTCGTCGCGCTCGGGCGAGGCCCAAGAGAATCGCAGCTCGGCGCCTTCCAGGTCGGCTCTGAGCTTCAGCGCACCGCTCGGCACGGCGATCGGCTCTGAACGGGCCGTCCGCCCCTCGTCACGGGAGACCACCCGCAGATGCCGGCCGTTCTCCGCGTCCCAGGTGAGCTGGAGCTGGATCCAGCTGCGCCGGTCGTACCAGGCGATCACGCCCGCCGACTCCCGGACGGAACGAGGGTTCGCGTCCAACCGGGTCTCGAACCTCGCCCTGTGCTCGCGCACGCGCGTCAGCAGCATGGATTGGTCGAAGACGGACGCCGTCGAGTGCCCTCCTCGCAGGCGCAGCCACCCGGGACGTGTCCACGGGTCCGCGGTCTCCGGAGACAGCGGCGCGCGCAACGTGGACCATCTGCGCGTGTCGAGCGGTGCGCCGAAGTCCTCCGTCCATTCCGCGGGGTCCTCTTCGGCGGACTCCTCCTCCGTGACGTCGAACTCAGGCTCGAGCGCCCCGTGGTGCCCACCGTCCGCGAGGCGCAGCCAGCCGTCCTCATCGAACCGCACGGCCTGCAGGCAGGTCTCCCGGCCCAGCGTGCTGTATCGCTCGCCGAGGTGCAGCACCGGACGCGCGGCGAGATGCGCGAGCACCCACTCTCCGTTCGGGGTCTGCACGAGCTCGCCGTGACCGGCCTTCTGCAGCGGCGCTCCCGGTGCGTCGCGGGCGGTGAGCACGAAGGGCGCCGGGTCGCGCTCGTACGGTCCATGGAGCTGCCGGGAACGGGCACTCGTGATCGCGTGGTTCCACCCCGTGCCGCCCGCGGCGATGAGCAGGTGGTACCACTCTCCGATGCGGTACAGGTTCGGCCCCTCGATGAGGGTGGGTGCCTGATGGATGACCGTGGCCGTGCCGGAGGTGCGCCCTTCGTCGGGCAGGTACTGCTCAAGGACGAGGCCACCGAACGAAGGATGCTCGGGCCGTTGGTCCCACTGCACCCCGACGATCCAGTGCGTGCCGTCGGTGTCGTGGAAGAACGAGAAGTCGAACCCACGCGACCCGAGATGCACGGGATCGCTCCATGGCCCGCGGATGTCCTCCGCGGTGACGAGGTAGTTGTCGATGTCCTTGTCATCACCGTCCATCGTGCGGACGATCGAGTACGCCAGCCAGAAGCGCCCGTCCGAGTGGCTGAGGCTGGGCGCCCAGACGCCACCCGAGTCCGGAACGCCGCGGAGGTCGAAACCCTCGTCGAGAGCGTGGCCGAGCACGGTCCAATGCTTCAGGTCGCGCGAGTGGTGCAGCCGAACAGCGGGGTGGAACTCGAACGTGCTGGTCGCGAGGTAGTAGTCGTCGCCGACACGCAGGATCGACGGGTCGGGCTCGAACCCGCGCAGCACGGGGTTGCGGACGGTCGTCACTGTTCCTCCTCGGTCACGGCACGATCGGGTGCTGGAACGGCTGCCCCGCGACGAATCGCGCCACCTCGGCGGTCGCGGCGGATCCCAGGCGGCGCAGCTCGCTGCCCATGGATCCGGCCAGATGCGGGGTGAGGAACACGTTCGGCAGCGTGTAGAGCGGGTGCCCGGGCGGGAGGACGTCCGGATCCGTCACGTCCAGGATCGCACGGATGCGCCCGGTCTCGAGTTCGGCGATGAGCGCCTCCTGGTCGATGAGTCCCCCCCGCGCGGTGTTGATCACGGTGGCGCGATCCGGCAGCGCTGAAAGCACCTCGCGCGAGATCATCCCCCGCAGGTGCGGCAGCTCCGGCGCATGAATGGAGAGGATCGTGCTGCGAGACGCCAGATCCTCGAGGTCGTCGACGAGCTCGGCGCCCAGCTGCGCGGCGCGCTCGGGGCCGACACTCGGATCGAACAACAGGAGTTCTACGTCATAGTCCCGCAGCATCTGCAGCACCCGCGTACCGATGCTGGAGGCGCCGACGATCCCGACGGTCGTGCCGAACAGGCCCGCATGCGGGAGCTCGAGCTCGCGGTCGATCCGCCGCTGCTGCTGCACGTAGCTCCGCGACGCCCAGAACGCGTCCTTCGCTGCCAGCACGATCATCGCGACGGTGAACTCCGCGACGGGGATCGCGTTGGCCGCGCGCGCCGAGGACACGGCGATCCCGCGCTCCGCGGCCGCGGGGTCCAGGAAAGCGACCCCACCACCCCAGTGCACGACCCCCCGGAGGTTCGGCATCGCATCGAGTTCGCTCGCTCCCAGCGAGGGCGCACCCCAGCCGGTGACCAGCAGCTCGACCTCGTCGAGCTCGCTCGCGGCCGCCTGCGCGAAAGACGTCAGGATCCGCGAGGGATCGACGTCGACGAGCCGCGTCAGGCGGTGCAGATCGGTCTCGGTGAAAACGAACGGGAACGCTTCCGGCGCCATCGCCAGCAGCGCCCTCACGGCGCCTCCGCCTCTCCGGGACCGGTCAGACGCAGCACTCCTGCGGAGACCCCGCCCTCGGTGCGGATGCGCAGCCCCGACGACTCCGCGCTCAGGGCCCACTCCTGTCCGCGCTCAGGGAAGATCCGCTCCGCGGCTCCGAACACTCCAGGAAGGAGGATCTCGCCGGCAGCCTCAGACCGGTCCCACACGAACAGCAGCGCGCTGCCGTCGGCGAGTCGATAGCCGAGGCACACCGCGTCGTCCTCCCACCCCGGCAAGCCGAGCGGCCAGAACGGGACGCATCCGCAGAGCTGATCCCGCAGCTCACGGTGCAGGGCGACCGCCTCCGCGAGCAGCTGCTTCTGCTCCGGCCGGAGCTGGTCGAGGAAGCCGGACAGGTAGAGCCGACCGCTGAGCCCCGTGACCAGGGTGAAGCCGGTCTCGTCCACCGTCATGCCCGCCGCGGGATACGCCCAGTTCCCGCATTGCTCGGGCAGGATCGACGCGGGTGCCGAGGCCGCGATCGGAGGGTATCGCAGGAAGTCCTGCTGGTCGCTGGTGGATTGCAGGTGCGTGACTTCGAGGAGCGCGTAGTCGGCGCGCATCGCACCGGAACTGCAGTTCTCCAGCAGCAGACCGGGGTGCCGGCGCTGCAGGTCCACGAGCCAGGACCGGAACGCACGCAGATGCCCGAGCAGGCCATCCCCGGCAGCGGCGGCCTCACTCTCGGTGCCGGCACCCGGGTTGATGTTGTAGTCGAGCTTCAGGTACGACACGCCATATTCGCGGACGAGCACGTCGACGGTCTCGTCGAGGTGCGCCCGCACCGCGGCATGGCGGAAGTCGAGGTGGTAGCGGCCGTGCTCCTGCACGCGCTGTCCGAACCGCCGGAAGAACGCCTCTTCGGGCAGCTGCCGAGCCGTGGGGCTGTCCACCCCGACGACCTCGGGCTCGAGCCACAGCCCCACGCGCATGCCGCGCGCACGGATCCCGTCGGTGATCCCGGCGAGGCCGGCGGTATCGAAGCGCGCAGGCGCCTCGCGCCATTCCCCGACCGTCGACCACCAGTCACCGAGCGCCGGATCCGCGAACCACCCCGCGTCGATGCAGAACACCTCGGCGCCGGCGTCGGCGGCCGCTGCGATCAGCGGGCGCAGCGCCTCGGATGACGGCTGCCCCATGAGGGTGTTCATGAAGTCGTTGTAGACGACCGGCAAGGACGCGGCGCCTTCCACGGCGCGCAGCGCACGGCGGTAGCCGGTCAGCGCCGCGATGGCGCCGTCCGGTCCGGCGCCGGATACGGCGAGCGCCACGGGAACGGTCGTGAACGTCGCACCCGGAGCGCACCGGTGGGCGAACTGGTGCTCGAGGTCGGTCGGCCCGAACAGCCCCACGGTCGCACCGCCGAGATCCTGGCTCAGGTCGACGTGCCAGCCGGCGCCCGACTCGATCTGCCAGGCGAACGCGGCGCCGTCGTCGCGGTCGTGGACGATGCCGATGGGCAGGTGTTCTCCGGTCGACCAGGACCCGTGGCTGGTGAGGGTCGCGCGGCCGCGGCCGTCCTGTGCGTGGACCGGCAGCGACAGATCGGGCAGCAGCGCACGCAGCGGCTGCCCGTGCCAGCGATTCTCCGCGAGCCATTCGCTGTCGGCGAGCAGGATCTCCAGACCGTCGAGACCCTTCGCGCCGAACCCGACGGAGGCGGAGGCGACCGTGGTCAGCACGACCTCGGAGGTCCCGCCGTTGCGCAGCTCGTGCTGCACGCGCAGGGCCGTGACGGATGCGGGCGCGGTGAGCGTGCTGCGCACCTCGATGCCGGTGAGGGGATCCCGCTGCACCACCACCACCGTCCAGCCATGCCCCGCGGCGCGGGGAGCCACGTCGTCGACCGCGATCACACGCAGCCGCGCGCCGACCGCCGAGCGGGCGTACGCCTGGCTGGTGCGACGGCGCTGCTCGGCGGCGGTGAAGATCTCCACGAGCACGATGTCGTCGCGGCCGAGCAGCGCGTTCTCCGCACCCAGCACGGCGGGGCTGTCCTCACTCCAGCGGACCTCGAAACACCCGACGCGCACGCGATCCGATGTCGCCAGGACGGTCACGAATGCGCCTCCGCTCGGTCGGACCCCGGCACCGCCGGCGCGAAGCCGAGTGCCCTGTTGCAGACCTGAGCTGCGACCCCGAACAGGGCGGGGCCGAACAGCCAGAGCATGCCGCCGACCACGGGCAGCGACGAGGCGACCAGGATCGCACCCGCCAGCAGGGGCCAGGTGAGCGCGACATGCGGGCGTCGCACGATGCGATAGGCGGCTTCCGCCACCTGCGCGAGCGGGTGGGCCCCCGCCTCGCCGACCGGCGCCGTACTCGCCAGGGCGATCGCGAGGATCCCGCCGACCACCAGCACGACGGAGCCGGCGAGCAGCGCTCCGGCGCCCGTGCCCACGATGGCGAGGTCGTAGCCGAGCAGCAGCACCGCTGCGCTCGGGATGAGCCCCGCCCACCAGCGTCGGCGCGTGGCCTTCGCGAAGGCGACCCAGTACGCGCGGCCTGGACGGACGGATCCTTCCAGCAGCACGGCCCCCGCTGCGAGCAGAGCCTCGAGCGCGGAGTAGAGCGGCAGGAGCGTGAGCGCCCCGAGCCACAGTGCGAGGTGCGTGAGCTGCCAGCCCACGAGAGTCGTGAACGTGACAAGCGGAACGAGGGCGGCGAGGAAGGACGCAGACACCGTGAACCAGTCGAACGCCCCGAGCAGCAGCCTCGCGATGACGCCGTCATAGCCGAGCGCACGTTCGAGCCGACCGCCCACTCGGGGGGTGCGGCGTGGCGAGGTGCGCCGAGCGGTGATGGCGCTCATCCCTTCACCGCCCCGACCGACATGCCTTTGATGAAGTAGCGCTGGAAGCCCGCGAAGATCGCGACAGACGGGATGATCGCCAGGATCGCCCCGGTGTAGATGAGCTGCCACTGCGAGGTGAGCAGCCCGACCATCCTGTTGATCGCCACGTTGATCGTGCCCGCCGACGTGGAATCGAGGAACACCAACGGCACGAAGAAGTCGTTCCACAGCCCGAGCGCCTGGATGATCACGAACGCCGAGGTGACCGGCAGCAGCATCGGGAAGACGATCGCCCAGAAGGTGCGCAGGCGCCCGGCGCCGTCGACGTGCGCGGCCTCCTCGACCTCGATCGGGATCCCCTTGATGAAGCTGCAGTACAACAGGATCCCGAAGCTCGCGGCCCCGCCGAGGTGCACCAGGATCACGGAGGTGAGAGTGCTGTACAGCCCGACGTCGTTGAAGGCCTTGACCAGAGGGATCATCCGCACCTGGAACGGGATCATCAGCCCGGCGATGAACAGGATGTACAGGAACCGCGATGTGCGCCCACCGACTCGTTCGATCCCGTACGCCGCCATCGGCACGATCGCGACGAGCAGCACGACGGTGCTCACGGTGATGATGAGCGTGTTCAGCACGGCTTGCAGGTAGTCGGTCTGCTGGAACAGGGCGACATAGTTGTCGAGCGTGAAGGAGGTGGGCAGGCCCATCGGATCCTTCGTGATCTCCGCGTAGGACCGGAACGAGTTCAGCAGTGCGTAGATCACCGGCGCGGCGACGATCACGACGAGCACGGACAGCACGACCATGACGATGATCTCGCCGGTGGTCCACTTCTTCTTCGGCTTGCGGCTCGCACGGCTCCCCTGCGGGAGTACCTGAGCCCTGGTGGCGGTGGTGCTCATGCCTGGATCTCCCTTCTGCGCATGTAGGCGTTGGCGGCGACGGTGCTGGCGATCACGACGAGGAACAGCACGACGGCGGCGGCAGAGCCGAGGCCCGCGCGATATTCGCCGAAGCCGACTTTGTAGATGAAGAACGCCATGGTCTCGCTGACGAAGCCCGGGCCGCCGGTCGTGAGCACGAGGACCTGATCGAAGATCACCCAGCCCGCGATCATCGCCAGTGTCATGTTGACGGTCACCGCGCCCGCGATCATCGGCCAGGTGACATTCCAGAACACTTTCCATCCGCCCGCACCGTCGATGCGCGCGGCTTCGATGAGCTCTTGCGGCACGGACTGCAGGTTGGCGAGGTAGATGAGGGTCGTGTTGCCGCCGAGCGTGAAGCAGATGATGAACAGCAGCACCCCGATCACGATCCCGCTGTCGCCCAGCCAGTCCCGCGCCCATCCCGGAAGCCCCATGTCGCGCAGCACCGAGTTGGCGATCCCGAAGTTGTAGTTGAGCAGGTACTTCCAGATCGTCGCCATGATGAAGGCACTGACCAGCGCCGGCAGGTACACGACCGTGCGGAAGAACCCCGTCGCGTGATTCAGCCGGTCGAGCATGAGTGCCACCACGAGCGAGATCACGTTGATGATGACCGCGGAGCCGAGACCGAGGATCATGGTGTTCTTCACCGCGTTCCAGAACCGGTCGCTGGCGAGGATCTCCGTGTAGTTCTGCAGGCCGACCTCGTCGTAGGTCGGGCTGATGCCGTCCCAGTTCGTGAAGCTCAGCTGCACCGTCTGCAGAGACGGCACGATCACCATCAGCAGGTAGATCGCCAGCGCCGGCGCGACGAAGGCGATCATCACCCAGCGTGCGCGCCCGAATCTGGGGCGCCGTCGTGGCACGCGCGCGACCGCCACCGGCGCGACTTCCGACGCGACTTCCGACGCGGAGCGTGGCGTGGTCATGGTCGATCCGTCCATATCTGTTCTCCTTCGCAAGGATTCCGGTGCGGCGAGGTGGGGCAGGCGCGAGGCCCGCCCCCACCCGGCGCTCAGCCCGCCGCTGCGTCCTTGTCGAACTCCGACTGCACCTTCGCGATGGTGTCGTCGATCGAGGCCTGTCCGTCCTGCATCGCGATGCGCGACTGGCGGAAGAAGGTGTTGAAGGCGCTGAACGTCGTGAACGAGGGATTGTTCTCGTACCAGACGAGCTTCGGGTTCTTCAACAGCGCGAAGTAGTCGGAGGCGCCGGGGATCGAGCTGTTGCGGGTGACCTTCGCGGAGTCGGCGATGTCGGGCGAGATCCATCCCGACTTCTCCATGAGGTTGGCAGCGGGCACCGAGTAGAAGAATTTCAGGAACTCGACGGCCGAGGCATACTGCTTCTTGTCCTTCTGCGCCTGCGCAGAGATCGCCAGTCCACCGGCAGTGGATCCGTCGACGCTGTTCTTCAGCACCGGGATGTTCCCTTCGGCGTCGGGGATGATGAAGATGCCGGCGTTGAATTTCGGGTCGACCTTGTTGATGTCCATCAGGCGACCGAGACCGGCAGAGGAGGTCGCCATGACGGCCTGCCCGTTGACGAGCAGCGTCGTGGTCTGCGCGTCGGCAGTGGACTGCCACCCCTTCAGCACGTAGTCGTCGGTGATGCTCTTCAGCTCCTCCAGCGGCTGCCGCAGATCGGAAATCGACACCTTCCCCGCCTTGGCCTCGTTCCAGAATCCTCCCTGGTCGGAGTGCTTCGCGAAGATGGGGGCGGCCAGCGGCTTCCAGAGCTGGTCGGACGGCCACACCTCCGCCGCCGCTGTGGCGAGCGGCATGTCACCGTTCGCCTTGATGTCCTTCAGCAGGGTGAGGAAGTCGCCGTACGTCTTCGGCACCGACAGCTTGTGTTTCTTGAAGTAGTCCTTGTTGTAGACGATGTTGATGCCGAGTTCGCCGTTCAGGGCGCTGTAGGGCACCGTGTAGACGTTTCCGTCCGCCGCCTTCGCGAAAGCGTTCTGCGTGAGCAGCGAAGTGACATCTGACGGGATCGGTGCGAGTTTGCCCGCCTTGACATACGTGGCGGTGTCGCGCATGTCCACGATCGCGGGCCAATGCCCCGTCGCGTCGACGGTCTTCATCTGCGTCGCGTAGTCCGCGCCGGAGGGCAGCGGGACCGCGGTGACGGTCGTCGTCGTGCTCTTGGCGTTGAACTGCTTGACGAGCGCCGCGACGACCGAGTTCCAGGTCTCGTCGCCGGTCGCGTACATGAACTGGATACTGGTCTTCGCACCGCTGCCGCCGGTCGCGGCGCTGGCTCCGGAGCATCCGGCCAGCGCGAGAGCCGAGACGGCGATGCCGGCGACTGCTAGCACGAGCCGCTTCCCCAGCGGCCGCGTCTTTGCGTACTGCATGTGATCTCCCTTGATTCGGTGTCGGATCGGGTCCGTCCTGAGAGACAGTAGCCGATTCGGAGAGCGCTTTCCAGCTTTTTCTGGAACTAGTTGCAGATTGCAGTCTGCGGCAGCGGCTTTCTCGAGTCAAGGGCACTACGACATGGGTGGCCGCCCGAGTCCGGATCGTGATGTCGTCAGGTCTGCGGCACCTCGGATCAGGCCGAGCGTCCGCCACGGCGGACGCGCGGAAAGACACGGGTCAGGCGTGTATGCCGCCCCGGGCGGAGGGACGATGTCGGATCAGTCCCCGCCGTAGAACGGGTGGGTGAGGGCGTCGCGGCCAGCCACCTGTGCCTCGCGGACGGCGGCGGGGAGGCCCGACGCCGCTTCCGCGACCGCGGCGGCGGCGGCCTCCCGTGCGGCGGCCTTGACCGCGGTCTCGTCGTCGCAGGCCGGATCGATCCAGAGCGCGGCGAAGACGAGCGTGTCCTGGTCGGCCGCGATGGCTCCCTGCGCGACGACGTCGAGCACGCCCTGCGCGATGCCGACCTGCGCGGCGCCGAACACCATCGTCTCGACCATGCCACCCTCCTCGGCGAACGACTTCGACAGGATCACCGTCGGTGGGTTCACGGTGACGTAGTCGCGCTGGCTCTCGCCCACGCAGGCGAGGATCGGCGTGAAGCCCGGTCGCGGCGCCGTGAACGCCGTCGTGATCGACGCCGCCGTCGCCGAACCCCGGCGCGCCAGCAGCACGTTCAGATGCACGCCGTTCGGGGCTGTGCCGCCCCAGCCCTGCGCGAAGCGTCCGTCGATGTCGTCGTTCATTGCCCGTCCCTCTCCTGTTGACTCCGCGGGATCCCGTGCGGCTCGGCGGCGGGCTCCGGCGCCCCGCCGTGCGCGACCGACCATTGCGACAGCTCCGCGACGCGGCTGCGGATCCCCCGATGCCACGGGCGCAACGCGCGGTAGGCGGTGACGCCCTCGCCGGGGTCGGTCGCCGCGGTCTGGCGGACCATGGCGGACAGCGCGCTGTCCCAGTCCGGATGCACGCCCGCGCCGACCGCCGCGCACACCGCGGCACCCAGCCCCGCCGCGTCGTCGAGCTCGGCCCGGCGGACCGGGAGCGCGAACACGTCGGCGAGGATCTGCCGCATCGTGGCGGATCCGGCTCCGCCGCCGGTGACCACGAGCGCGCGCGGTCGCAGGCCCAGCTCGGCGGTCATCGCGTCGACGTTGTCCGCCATGGTCAGCGCGAGCGCCTCCAGGATCGCGCGGTACAGATGCGCGCGCCCCTGCGCCCCGGAGAATCCGAGGAACGCGCCGCGCCGCCAGGGCTCGTCGGTCGGCGCCAGCCAGTCCAGCACCGCGGCGATCCCGTCGCTGCCGGGCGGGATCTGGGCCGCCTCCGCGTCCAGCACCCGCTCGAGGTCGTACATGGCGTCACCGGCCGTGCCGTCCGTCGCACCGTCGGCCGCGCCGTCCGGCTGCAGCAGCCGGCGCAGCCAGCTCACCGTCCACATCCCGCGCCGCACGCCGTGGCTCTCGGCGAGGTGCACGCCCGGTCGCGCCGCGAAGTTCGACCAGTACGCCGTGCCGTGCTCCGCGCCCCGGCCGATCGTCATGGCCGCGACGTACGTGCCGAGCGACAGCAGCATCGTCTCGGGATCCGCGACGCCCGCGCCGAGCGCCTCCACGGCCTTGTCGTTCGCGGTCGCGAACACCGGCGTCCCTTCCGGCAGCCCGGTCGCGGCGGCTGCCGCAGCGGTGACGCGCCCCAGCCGCTCGCCGGGATCCCGCAGCGCGAAGAGCATCTCTCGCGGCATGCCGGTGCGCTCGTAGGCGGCCGGATCGTCCGACCAGCGCCAGGTGCGCTGGTCGATCGGCCAGACTCCCTGCAGGTTCGCGCTCGCGTCGGTGCGCTCGCCGGTGAGCCGGTGCGAGACGTACCCGGACGACGACGTCACCCAGCGCACGCCCGGAGCCGGCTCGAACGGCTGCCCGACGCGTTCGTCCATCCAGCTCAGCAGCGGCTCCGCGAGGGATCCGTCCTCGCGCAGGTACGCCCGGCAGAACCGGATCGTGCAGAGCCCGACCCCGACGATCCGGGACCGGTCGCCCGTGAAACGCCCCAGCGCCGCACGGCTCGCGGCAGCGATCGACTCCCACACGTCGTCGCCCGGATGCACGGCACGCCCGGGCGGGCTCGTGTCGTACGGGCGCAGGCCGACCCGTGCCGAGGCGTGCACCCGGCCGTCCTGATCGACGACGAGCACCTTCGTGCTCTGCGAGCCGTTGTCGATGGCGACGAGGAACGAGTCCACGCGTCAGGCCTCCAGCGGATAGATGGTTCCCGGGTTCATGATCCCGTTCGGATCCAGGACCGTCTTCAGTCGCTCCAGCAGCACATAGGCGCTCCCGTGCTCCTGACGCGTCCACGGGGTGCGGTACTTGCCGATGCCGTGGTGGTGCACCATCGAGCCGCCGAGCCGCAGCGCCTCCTCGACGATGATGCCGTTGAGCGGCTCGTGGTACTCGGTGATCTCCTGCCGCGGCTCGCAGCGGATGTCGTAGTCGTACACGAAGTACAGGTTCGTGCCGGTCTGGTAGCTGTGCGAGGAGTGCGCGCCGAGCATCGTGAGATCCTCGGCATGCGGGAACTCGGTGCGGATCCGCTGCATCACGGCCTGGTAGAGCTCGTCCGTGCGCGACCAGTCGACCGAGACCTCGGTGGTGTAGCCGAGGTGCGGCTGCTCCTGCATCTCGCGGCGCTCCCGGTCGATGGCGCTCTGATCCCAGTTCAGGCGGCTGAACCACTGCTCGATCAGGGCGTCGTCGACGCGCACGTGCGGCCGGTCCGCGAACACCTGCTCGATTGCGGTGGCGGTGGCGTCGGCGAGAGGCTGCGGGCCCTCCGCGACGAGCACGACGACGTTCTTGCCGTCGGAGAAGTGACTGAAGTGCTGGCGGGCGTCTTCGGGCGAGTACACCCGGCACACCGAAGGGCGGTATCCGGACGTGATGAGCTCGCGAAGCGCGTCGACACCCGCGCCGAAGTCGTCGAGGAGGAACCCGAAGAAGCGGTTGTTCTCCGGTTGGTAGCGGAAGATCTTGACCGTCACCTCGGTGATGACGCAGAGCGCGCCCTCGTTGCCGACGACGATGTGCCGGATGTCGGGCCCGGCCGCGCGGCGCGGGACGTTCTTGATGCGGGTGACGGTGCCGTCCGCGAGCACGGCCTCCAGGCCCACGATCATGTCCTCGATGCCGCCGTACAAGGTGGAGAACTGTCCGATCGAGCGGGTCGCGGTCAGGCCGCCGTACTGGGCGAGAGGCTTGGACTGCGGGGAGTGCCCCGTGGTCAGGCCCTGTTCGCGCAGCAGATCCTCGAGCCGCTGCAGCGGCACCCCGCACTGCACGGTCACCATCATGTCGACGGGGTTGATGTCGAGGATCGCGTCCATGCGGGATCCGTCGAGCACGATCGAGTCGGCGACGACGGTCTCCAGGCCGCCCTCGGTGGCGGTGCGGCCCGTGCGCGGCACGACCGCGACGAGGTTGTCGTTCGCGAACCGCAGCACGGCGGCGACCTGTTCGGTGCTGGCCGGGTAGACGATCGCGGAGGGGAACGGTCCGTCGAAGATGCCGCGCGCGGCGGTGTATTTCTTGAACCGGTCCACGGAGGCGTCGCGGAGGGCGGTCGGATCGGTGTCGACGAGCTCGGCTCCGAGGATGCCGGTGAGGCCTTCGACGATCTGGGCGGTGCTCAGCGGGGAGCGGGATTCAGGCATGTCTCTCTCTCAGGGCAGGATTCGGCGGTGATCAGCGGACGAGGTAGCCGCCGTCGACGGTCAGGGTGTGCCCGTTGACGTAGTCGGCGGCGCGGCTGCACAGGAAGACCAGCGGCCCCATGAGGTCGGCGGGGTCGCCCCAGCGTCCGGCCGGGGTGTGGTCGATGATGCGCTGGTTGCTCGCCGCATCGGCGCGGGTGGATTCGGTGATGGCGGTGGCGAAGTAGCCGGGCGCGAGGGCGTTCACCTGGATGCCGTGCTCGCCGAGCTCGTCGGCGTAGGCCCTGGTGAATCCGACGATCCCGGCCTTGGTGGCCGCGTAGGCGGGCGACTGGCGGCCGCCGAGGAACGAGAACAGCGACGCGATGTTGACGATCTTGCCGGATCCCTGCGGAATCATCACTCGCGCGGCCTCGTGCGCGAAGTCGAACGCGGCGGTCAGGTTGATCGCGACCATCGGATCCCACTTGCTCCGGTCGAAGGAGAGCACGTCGTCGAGCAGGCTGATCCCCGCCGAGTTGACCAGGATGTCGAGACCGCCGAGCTGTGCGACGCAGGAGTCGACCATCCGCTCCGGGGTTCCTGGCGCGGTGATGTCGGCCTCGGCGAATACGAAGCGCCGGCCGTGTGCGCCGACGAGGCGCTCGGTGGTGCCGTCGTCGGGGGCGAGGCTCGGCGCGAACACGTCGGCGCCGGCCGCGGCGAGCGCCACGGTGAAGGCCCGCCCGAGCCCGGTGTTGCCGCCGGTGACGATGGCCCGCTTGCCCTCGAGCGAGAAGAGGGAGGGCGCGAAGTCGGTGAGCTGCACTGCTAGTCCTTCCGGGTCGGGTCGGCGATGCCGACGTAACAGGTCTCGAGGTACTCCTCGATGCCTTCGATGCCGCCCTCGCGGCCGAGACCCGAGAGCTTGACCCCGCCGAACGGCGCCGCAGGGTTGGACACGACGCCGGCGTTGATGCCGAGCATGCCCGTCTCCAGCTCCTCCGCCAAGCGCAGCGCCCGATTCAGGTCCTGCGTGAACGCGAAGCAGACCAGCCCGAACGGTGTCGCGTTCGCGAGCCGGATCGCCTGTTCCTCGTCGCGGAAGGTCGTGATCGGAGCGACGGGGCCGAAGATCTCCTCGTCCAGGATCCGCGCGCCTTCCGGCACGTCGACGAGCACGGTGGGCTGGTAGAAGTAGCCGGGTCCGGGGATCGCTGCACCGCCGAGCGCGATCCGCGCGCCGTCCTGCACGGCCCCCTCGACGAGGGCGGCGACCTTGTCCCTGGTGTCGGCGTCGACGAGCGGCCCGATCGTGGATGCCGGATCCGTCCCGCGGGCCGGATGGAACGCAGTCATGCGCGCGGTGAAGGCGCGGGAGAACTCGTCGGCCACGCTCTCGTGCACGAGGAACCGGTTCGCGGCCACGCAGGCCTCACCGCCGTTGCGCATCTTGGCCAGCACCGCACCGTCGACCGCGGCGGCGATGTCGGCGTCCTCGAAGACGAGGAACGGGGCGTTGCCGCCGAGCTCCATCGAGACCTTGAGCACCTGGTCGGCGGAGTCGGCGATCAGTCGCCGGCCCACCTCGGTCGAGCCGGTGAATGACAGCTTGCGCAGCCGGGAGTCCTTGATGAGCGGACCGGTCACCGCCCCCGCGTGCGCGGTGGGGATCACGTTCAGCACCCCGGCGGGCAGTCCCGCCTCCTCGAACACCTGCGTGAGCAGCAGTGCGGTGAGCGGGGTGAGGGCCGCGGGCTTGAGCACCATCGTGCAGCCCGCGGCGATCGCCGGCGCGATCTTGCGGGTGGCCATCGCGAGCGGGAAGTTCCACGGCGTGATGAACAGGCACGGCCCGACCGGGCGCTTCACCACGAGCAGACGGTTCACGCCGTCCGGCGCGGTCGCGTATCGCCCGGCGATCCGCGGCGCCTCCTCCGAGAACCAGCGCAGGAACTCGGCCCCGTACGCCACCTCGCCGCGCGCCTCGGCAAGCGGCTTGCCCATCTCGAGGGTCATGGTGAGGGCGAACTCGTCGGCCCGGGCCGTCACCAGTTCGAACGCCCGGCGCAGGATCTCGGCCCGCTCGCGCGGGGCGGTGCGCTGCCAGTCGTGCTGGGCGCGGTCGGCGGCCGCGAGTGCCGCCTGGCCGTCCTCGGGGGTCGCGTCCGCGACGCGGGCGAGCACCTCCTCGGTCGCGGGATCCGTCACGGCGAACGTGCCGCCGCCGGTGGCGTCGCGCCACGCGCCGTCGATGTACAGGCCGGTCGGCAGTGCCGCCAGCAGGTCGGTCTCGGAGATCATGCCGCCTGTCCCGTCTGCGCGGAGGTGCCGCTGTGCGCGGAGGCGCCGCTGTGCGCGGAGGCGCCGCTGCGCGCCGAGGCGCCGTCGTCCAGGCGGAGCCGCACACCCAGCAGGTCCTCGTACAGCTGGAACGGCTGCATCTCACCCGCCCGGTCTCCGTAGGAGGCCTTGGCGCGCCGGAAGATCTGATCGACCAGTCCGGACAGCTCGATCGGCATCCCCACGGCACGGGCGAGATCGACCGAGAGCCCGAGATCCTTGCAGGCCAGCGCGAGGGCGAAACCCTCGTCGTAGTCGCCGTCGCGCAGGATCGAGAGCACGTCGTGCTGCAGGAAGTTGCTGTTCGCGGGGCTCGCGATGAGCGCGTCCCGGAGCACGCCGAGCTCGACGCCCGCCTTGACCCCCACCGCGAGCACCTCCGCGGTCGCGACCAGGTGCGAGAACCAGAGCTGGTTGATCATGAGCTTCACGGCGTAGCCGGCGCCATGGCCGCCCACGTGCAGGATCCGCTCCGGATCGCCCATCGCCTCGAACACCGGACGGAGCCGGGCGACATCGGCCGCGTCGCCGCCGATGAAGATCTGCAGCATGCCGCGGGCCGCCCCCACCGACATCCCGCTGACGGGGGCGTCGAGGATGTGCAGCCCCCGGTCTGCGGTGGCGGCGCGCACGGCGTCCGCCACCTCCGGGACCGAGGTCGACATGTCCACCCAGGTGCCGCCGTCGCGGATCCCCTCGAGGATTCCCCCCGCGCCGGAGACCACGTCGGAGACGTGCCGAGGTGTGGGCAGCATCGTGATCACGACATCGCTCGCCGCAGCCACCTCCGCCGCACTGTCCGCCCACCGCGCTCCCCCGGCGATGAGCTCCTCCGCGGCTTCCCGGCGGACGTCGTTGACCACGAGCGCGAAGCCGGCGGCCTGCAGGTTGCGGGTCATCCCCCCGCCCATGCTTCCGAGTCCGATGAATCCGACGATCGGGCGTTCCTGAGTGGACATTGTTCCTGGCGTCCTCTTCTTCCTTGATTCGATTCCGGTTCGCTGCCGGGCCTCAGATGAGGCCCTTGTCCTTCAGGAACTGCTCTGCCACGGCGGCGGGCTCCTGACCGTCGACGTCGACCTTCGCGTTCAGCTCCTGCATCTGCTCGGTGGTGAGCAGCGGGGAGAGCTTGGCCATGACGTCGGCGATCTTCGGGTACTTGTCGAAGATGGCCTTCTGCATCGTGAACGCGCCCTGGTAGACGGGGAAGAACTGCTTGTCGTCCTTCATGACCGTCAGATCGAGCGCCTTGATGCGGCCGTCGGTCTGGAACACCTCGCCGAAGTTGCAGTCGTTGCCCTTCTGGGTCGCGGTGTAGATGACGCCGGTGTCGAGCAGCTTCACGTTCGAGGCGGGCACGTCGATGCCGTACGCCTTCGCCAGCCCGGGCCAGCCGTCGTCACGGGTCGAGAACTCGCTCTCGATGCAGAACGTCTGCTCGCTCTTGGGCAGGGCCGCGACGTCGCTCAGGGTCTTCACGCCGAGCTTCTTGGCCTGCGCCGAGCGGATCGCGAACGCGTAGGTGTTGTTCAGCGGTGCCGGGTCGAGCCACTTGACGCTGTTCTTCTGCAGGTCGGCGTCGGCGACCGCGGTGAACTGCTGCTTCGGGCCGGTGATCGGCTTGGTGTTGCCGAGGTACGTGATCCAGGCCGTGCCGGTGTACTCCCAGTACCCGAGGAACTGCTTGTCGATGAGCGCCTGCCGGGTGTTCGCGGATCCGACGAGCTTGGTGTTCGTGGTCAGGTTCGCGCCGTGCGCGTTGAGCAGATCGCTGGTCAGGTAGGCGAGGATGTACTGCTCGGAGAAGTCCTTGGATCCGATCACGCCGGTGAGCCCCTTGAGCTCATCGCTCTTGGTGCCGCTCGCGGCGGCGCCGCCGCCTCCCGAGCAGCCGGTGGCGAGCAGGGCGGTGGTGACCAGGATCGCGGCGGTCGCGGCGAGGTGTCGTTTGGTGAACATGATTCTCCTTCGGATCAGTGCAGGGTGCGGGTGCAGACGCGGGTGTGCGGGTACGAGCTGGGGAGTGCGGACGGGTGCGAGCGGGCTCACAGCCCCCGCGGCCGGACGAGGTCTTCGACGATCCCGGCGAGCCAGTCGATGAGGACGGCGATGGCGGCCACCAGGACGGCGCCGGTGAGCAGCACCGGATAGCGCTGCAGCTTCAGGCCGTTGACGATCATGTCGCCGAGCCCGCCGGCGTTGATGAAGGTCGCCACGGTCGCGGTGCCGACGGCGAACACGAGCGCGGTGCGCAGGCCGGCCAGGATGGTGGGCGACGCCAGCGGCAGCTCGATGCGTCCGAGGATCTGGTTGCGCGTCATGCCCATCCCGCGCGCCGCCTCCTTGACGTCCTCGCCCACCTGTTCGAGCCCGACCATGGTGTTGCGCAGCACGGGCAGGAACGAGTAGGCGACCAGGGCGACGAGCGCGGTGGCGAAACCGGTCTGCCAGACGATCGCGAGCAGGATCACCACGCCGACGGCGGGGGTGGCCTGGCCGATGTTGCCGAGCGTGAGGAAGATTCCGCGCAGCCAGGCGGAGCGCGCCCGGTAGACGAGGATCCCGGCGGGGATCGCGAGCACCGCGACCAGGACCGACGCCACGAACGTGAGCAGCAGGTGCTCCTTGATCCGCGCCTCGATGTAGGTGGGGTTGAGCGTGCGCTGTTCGATGGAGTCCAGCGGCAGGGTCGAGATCCACCAGAACAGCAGCGAGACCGCGAGCACCACCAGGACGGGCGCGGCAGCGTACCGCAGCACCGCGTTCACGCGTGCCCGGGTGCGGAGGGTCTGGGCCGAGGGCAGGGCGATGGTCGCGGTCATGGCGTCACCGTCGGGGTTCCGGCCGGCAGCGCCGTGGTGCCGAGCGCGCGCGAGATCGCCGCGTGGTCGAGGGTGCCGACCGGCGTGCCCTGGTCGTCGGTCACCGTGATGCGGGCTGCGCCGGTCAGCACGATGAGGTCGAGGGCGTCGCGCAGCGTGCCGGTCACCGGCAGCCGCGGGCCCGCGGCGTCCGCGGTCGGGCCGAGCGCGGCGGCGGTGACGGGCATGAGCGCGAGCCGCTTGATCGCGGCGCCCTGACCGATGAAGGAGGCCACGTACTCGTTGGCGGGAGCGGCGAGGATGTTGGCGGGGGTGTCGAACTGCTCGATCCGGCTGCGGTCGCTGAGCACCGCGATCCGATCCCCGAGCCGGACGGCCTCGTCGAAGTCGTGCGTCACGAAGATGATCGTCTTGCCGATGTCGGCCTGCAGCCGCAGGAACTCGGCCTGCAGCTTCTCCCGGGTGATCGGATCCGTCGCGCCGAACGGCTCGTCCATGAGCATGACGGGCGGGTCGGCGGCCAGGGCGCGCGCGACGCCGGCGCGCTGCTGCTGCCCGCCGGAGAGCTGACGTGGGAAGCGGTTCGCGAACGTCCCGGGATCCAGCTGCACGGTGCGCAGCAGCTCGTCGACGCGCTCGGCGATCCGATCCTTCTTCCAGCCGAGCATCTTCGGCACGGTCGCGATGTTCTCCGCGATCGTGCGGTGCGGGAACAGGCCGATCTGCTGGATCACGTAGCCGACGTGGCGGCGCAGGTCGTTCGGGTTGAGCGAGAGGATGTCCTTGCCGTCGATGCGGATGCTGCCCGAGGTGGGCTCGATGAGACGGTTGACCATCTTCATCGTGGTCGTCTTGCCGCAGCCGGACGGGCCGACGAACATGACCAGCTCACCGGGTTCGATGCGCATCGAGAAGTCGTCGACGGCGGGGGCGGACTGCCCGGGGTACTGCTTGGTGACGCCGTCGAGCTCGAGGGACACCCCGGCGGACTGCGACGAGATCGCGCGGAGGAAGCCGGTGTCGGTGGACGCGGACGGGGAGGGCACGGTGTCGGACATCAGGCGCGGAGCCCTTTCGAGGTGGTGGCGCGGGCCACGAAGATGAAGGCGGCATCGATGAGCAGCGCCAGGATGATGGTGGCCACGGTCCCGGTCAGCGCGTAGTTGACCGAGTTGAACGAACCCATCGAGCTCAGCCCGGTGAAGATGTACTGACCGAGGCCGGGGCCGGCGACGTAGGCCGCGATCGCCGCGATGCCGACCGTCATCTGCGCCGACACCCGCACGCCCGTCATGATGACCGGCCACGCGATGGGCAGCTGGGTGGTGACGAGGATGCGCGTGCGGCCCATCCCCATCCCCCGCGCCGACTCGACGATCTGCGCCGGCACCTCGCGCAGCCCCACGACCGTGTTGCGGATGATCGGCAGCAGCGCGTAGAAGACGAGTGCGACGATGCTCGGACCCCAGCCGAGGCCCAGGATCGGCGAGAGGAGCGCGAGCACCGCGAGCGACGGGATCGTGATCGC
Source organism: Microbacterium panaciterrae (assembly GCF_039541635.1). Taxonomy (NCBI): domain Bacteria; kingdom Bacillati; phylum Actinomycetota; class Actinomycetes; order Micrococcales; family Microbacteriaceae; genus Microbacterium; species Microbacterium panaciterrae. Next base: position 125,767 of record NZ_BAABGP010000026.1, on the reverse strand, counting down.
GATGCCTGCGGCGGTCAGGGCCGTGGCCCGTCCGATCGGGCGATTCCATACCAGCGCGCCGATCCCGATGCCGACCACGAGAGCGATCGCCAGCGAGATCAGCACCACGGCGAGGTGCTCCCCCGCCAATTGCAGGATCTCGTTCGTGCGCTGCGCGAGGAAGTTCACGAAGCGCGTCCAGCTGAAGCTCGTATCCATCGGCATCCTTTCTCTTCGTCGAGAAGTGCGGCTCTGTTCGGGTAGCCCCAAGCTAGGTCGCATGATGTCATTCACACAAGCCATGTTGTGTATATGGCAACTTGACGTCTATAGTCGCGTCATGCCAGACAAGCCCGAACCCCGCCGGAACTCCTCCGGCCTCGTCCGCGACGTCGAGATCCTGGAGCTGCTGGGCGGCGCCGAGGCGATGCGCGACGGCGGACTCGGAGTGCTGCGGGTCGCCCAGCTCACCGGGCGCGACAAGGCCGCGATCTCACGAGCGCTCGCGACCCTGGCCGAATCCGGGCTGATCGATCGCGACGAGTCCACCGCGCAGTACCGCCTCGGCGGCCGCCTGTACGCCCTCGCCGCGCGCACGGTGGAGAGCCGCATGGTCGCGATCTGCCGCCCCTACCTGCGTCGCGTCGCGCAGTCGACCAGGGAGACCACGCACCTGTGCGTGCTGCGCGGCGGGAACGTGCTGACGATCATGAGCGAGCTCAGCCCGCACGAGTTCCGCACCACCGGCTGGGAGGGCGTCACCACCGCCGCCTGGCGCACGCCCTCGGGGCGGGTGCTGCTCAGCGACTGGGATCGCGGTTCTCTCGAGCGCTGGTACGCCGAGCACGGGCAGGATCGCGCGATCGTGGGACCTGCGGATCCGCTGATGACGGAGGCCGGGTTCTCGGTGCTGCCGAGCCCGCCCGCCGACAAGGCGGTGATCACCGACTTCGAGTCGCTGCTCGAGGAGATCTCCCGGATCCGCGCGAGCGGCTACGCGCTGCTCGACGAGGAGCTGGAGGGGGGCGTCGTGGGGGCGTCCGCGCCGGTGTTCGACCTCAACGGCCGCATCATCGCCGCGATCAATGTGAGTGCGCCGAAGACCCGGATGGGCGAGCGCCTGGCGACGCTCGGCCGCTACGTCGCAGACGCCGCCGCCGCACTCTCGGAGCAGCTCGGCGCGTCGTGAGCCGCCGGCGACACCCCGGATCCGCCGCCCGGCATACGACGAAGGCCCCGGCTCACGCTTCCGCGCGCGCCGGGGCCCTGCCGGTGAGACGACTGCTCAGCGCCCCGAACGGCGCTTGTTGAACACGTCGAACGCGACGGCGGCGAGCAGCACGAGGCCCTTGATGAGCGCCTGGTACTCCGTGCCGACTCCGAGGATCGACATGCCGTTGTTCAGGATCCCGATGATCAGACCGCCGATGATCGCACCGGTGATCTTGCCGATCCCACCGGTCACGGCCGCCCCGCCGATGAACACGGCGGCGATCGCGTCGAGTTCGAACCCGTCGCCGTTGCGGGGGCTGGCGAGGTTCAGCTGCGACGTGAACACGAGTCCGGCCAGAGCCGACAGCACGCCCATGTTGATGAACAGCGTGAACGTGACACGCGGCGTCTTCACGCCCGACAGGGAGGCGGCGAGCGGGTTGCCGCCGATCGCGTAGATGTGCCGGCCCCAGACGCTCCGGGCCATGATCGCGGAGTAGACCACGGTCAGCACACCCAGGATCACGAGGGCGATCGGGGTGCCGTTGTAGCTCGCGAGCAGGTACGCCACCAGGGCGATCAGCAGGCTGGTGAAGGCGAGTTTGACGACGAACCACCACAGCGGCTCGTCCTCGACGGCGAACCTGCTCCGCGTCATCCGCCCGCGGATCCCGAATCCGATCATGGAGAGGATGACCAGGATCGCGAGGATGATCGTGAGCGGCTCCACCACCGTCTGGCCGCCGCCGAGATCGGGCAGGAAGCCGGCGCCGATCGCGCGGAAGCCGTCCGGGAACGGCGAGATCGCGGTGTTCTGCAGCGTGATCTGGGTGAGGCCGCGGAACGTGAGCATGCCGGCCAGCGTCACGATGAACGCGGGGATCTTGAAGTACGCGACCCAGAACCCCTGCCAGGCGCCGATCAGCGCGCCCAGCACCAGGCAGAGCACGACCGCGATCGGCCAGGGCACGCCCATCTTGGTGATCAGCACCCCGGCCGCGGCGCCGATGAAGGCGACGACGGATCCCACCGACAGGTCGATGTGGCCCGCGATGATCACCATGACCATGCCGATCGCGAGGATCAGGATGTAGCTGTTCTGGATGATCAGGTTGGACACGTTGATCGGGGCGAGCGTGATGCCGCCGGTCGTGATCTGGAAGAAGATCACGATGACGATCAGCGCGATGAACAGGCCGATCTGCCGGAGCTGGCCGGTGAGGAAGTCGACCGCACCGCGGAACGACGTGGTCTTCGGTGTGATGGATGTTCCGCTCATGCGGTGCCAACCTCCTTCTCCTGGGTCATGTAACGCATGAGGTTCTCCGCCGTGGCCTGGGCCCGCGGCACGTCCGCGGTGATGCGGCCCTCGGCGAGGGTGTAGATCCGGTCGCAGAGACCGATCAGCTCTGGCAGCTCGCTGGAGATGACGATGACGCCCTTGCCCTCGCTCGCGAGCCTGTTGATGATGCCGTAGATCTCGTACTTGGCGCCGACGTCGATGCCCCGGGTGGGCTCGTCGAGGATGAGCACGTCGGGCGACGTGTTCATCCACTTCGACAGCACGACCTTCTGCTGGTTGCCGCCGGAGAGCTTGCCGACCACGGCCTCGACCGAGCTGGTCTTGATGTTCATGCTCTTGCGGTACGACTCGGCGACGATGCGCTCCCGGCTCTCGTTGACCCAGCCGACCTTCGCGATCCGATCCAGGGCCGCGATCGTGATGTTCCGCTCGACGTCGTCGATGAGGTTCAGCCCGAAGCGCTTGCGGTCCTCGGTCGCGTAGGCGAGGCCATGGGCGATCGCGTCGGAGACGGTCTTGGTGGAGATCTCCTGGCCGCGCTTGTACACGGTGCCGGAGATGTTCACGCCGTAGCTGCGCCCGAACACGCTCATCGCGAGCTCGGTGCGCCCGGCGCCCATGATCCCGGCGATCCCGACGATCTCGCCCTCGCGGACGAACAGGTTCGCGCCGTCGACGACCTTGCGCTCGTGATCGAGCGGGTGGTGCACGGTCCAGTTCTCGATCCGCAGCAGCTCCGCGCCGATCTTCGGCGTGTGGTCGGGGAACCGGCTGGCGAGATCGCGGCCCACCATGCCGCGGATGATCCTGTCCTCGCTGACGTCGTCGCGGGCCATCTCGAGCGTCTCGATGTTGCGCCCGTCGCGGATGACCGTGACCTCGTCGGCGATCGCGCGGATCTCGTTGAGCTTGTGGCTGATGATGATCGAGGTGATGCCCTCGTCCCGGAGGTGGGTGATCAGCTCCAGCATGTGCGCGGAGTCGTCGTCGTTGAGGGCGGCGGTCGGCTCGTCCAGGATCAGCAGCCGCACGCTCTTGGACAGCGCCTTCGCGATCTCCACGAGCTGCTGCTTGCCCACGCCGATGTCGGCGATCTTGGTGGCCGGGTTCTCGCGGAGCCCGACCTTCTCCAGCAGCGCGGCGGCCTCCTGGTTCGTGGTGTTCCAGTCGATCCACCCGCCGGACTGCCGCTCGTTGCCGAGGAAGATGTTCTCCGCGATCGACAGGTACGGACTCAGCGCCAGCTCCTGGTGGATGATCACGACACCCGCGTGCTCGGATTCGTTGATGCTCTTGAAGGCCACGGGTTCGCCGTCGAGCAGGATCTCCCCGTCGTAGCTCCCGTGCGGGTAGACGCCGCTCAGCACCTTCATCAGGGTGGACTTGCCGGCGCCGTTCTCGCCGCAGATCGCGTGCACGTGACCGCGCTGCACGGTGATCGCGACGTCCTGCAGCGCCTTGACGCCCGGGAACGTCTTGGTGATCCCGCGCATCTCGAGGATGTTGTCGCTCATCTTGCACTCCTTCCGGAGCCGAAGGGGGTGGTCGCGGGAGCGTCCGCGACCACCCCGGGGAAGATGGGCCTACTTCAGGTCGGACTCGGTGTAATACCCGGTGTCGATGACCGCCGCCTTGTAGTTGTCCTTCGTCACCACGACCGGCTCGAACAGGAACGTCGGGACGACCTTGGTCTTGTTGTCGTACGACTTGGTGTCGTTGACCTCGGGCGTCTTGCCGTTCAGCACGTCGTCGGCCATCTTCACGGCCTCACCCGCGAGCTTGCGGGTGTCCTTGTAGATCGTCGAGTACTGCTGCCCCGCGATGATCGACTTCACGCTCGGGATCTCGGCGTCCTGACCGGTGATGGTCGGGAGCTTGTCGGTCGCATAGCCGGCGCCGGTGAGCGCCGAGATGATGCCGATCGAGAGGCCGTCATAGGGCGAGAGCACGCCGTTCACGGTCTGCCCGTTCGAGTAGGTGGACGCGATGAGGTCCTGCATGCGCTTCTTGGCGAGGTCGGCCTGCCAGCCCTGCGTGGCGACCTGGGTGAATCCGGTCTGGCCACTGCCGACCTTCAGCACGCCCTTGTCGAGGTAGGGCTTGAGGGTGGCCATCGCGCCGTTGAAGAAGAACGTGGCGTTGTTGTCGTCGGGGCTTCCCGCGAACAGCTCGATGTTGAACGGGCCGGCGTTGCCGGTGTCCTTGCCGTTCTTGTCCAGCACGCCGAGGCCCTCGAGCAGGCTGGTCGCCTGCTGCACGCCGACCTTGTAGTTGTCGAACGTCGTGTAGTAGTCGACGTTCTTGTTGCCGTTGATGAGGCGGTCGTAGGCGATGACCTTGACGCCCTTCGAGGCGGCCTGGTCGAGCTGGCTGGAAAGCGCGGTGCCGTCGACCGACGCGATGATGAGCACCTTCGCGCCCTTGGTGAGCATGTTCGAGATCTGCTGCACCTGGGTGGGGATGTCGTCGTCCGCGTACTCGAGATCGACCTTGTAGCCGAGCTTCTCCAGACCCGACTTGACGGCGTCGCCGTCGTGGATCCAGCGGGTCGAGGTCTTCGTCGGCATCGCGACGCCGACGAGCGAGCCCTTGGCCGCCCCGGCCTCTGCGGTGCTGCCGGATCCTCCGCCGCCGCGGGTTCCCGCGCAGGCGGTCATGGTCAGGGCGAGCGCGACGGCTGCGACGCCGACGACCAGTCTCTTGAACTTCATGCGATTCCTTTCGTCGAGCACGCCGCCATGGCGCACTCAGCACTGCGCGGGCACGCCCGTGGCACAGTCGGGCGGCCCGTTCGGGACACGCGCCCCGCGGAACGGGGGGCATGGAGGAGACGACCGCATCGCTGCGGGCGTCGGTGCTGGGATCTCTTGGGCTCGGCGCCGGCGGGCCGGTGTCGAGCTGTCAGACGGCAAGGGGTTCGGGGGATCCGGACTTCCTTGTCGCGGTGGGTGTGACCGATCACACCCGCTGGAGAAATTTTGTGGCGAACCGGTCACATTTGTCAAGCGGCATCTTCGAGAACGTCGCCGGGGCATGTTCCGCGGTCGGTTCAGAACGGGCGGGGCGCCGCCGTGGACTCCCGAACGATCAGGCGCGGGACCAGGGGTTCTTCCGTTGTCTCGGTGCCATTCAACTGAGCCAGGAGCATGCCGATCGTGCGGCGGCCGAGTTCGACGAAATCCTGGTGCACGGTGGTCAGGGGCGGGAAGAAGTGCGCCGCGTCCGGGATGTCGTCGAAGCCCACGACGCTGATGTCCTCCGGCACCCGCGCCCCCCGGTCCCGGCAGGCGTGCAGGAAGCCGAGCGCCATCGAGTCGTTGCCCGCGAACACGGCGGTGAAGTCCGGCATGCGCAGCAGGCTCAGCCCCGCGTCGTAGCCGAACTGCGAGCTCCAGTCGCCCAGCAGCGGGGCCCGCACGCGCAGGTCGCGGGCGTCCAGCTCACGCAGGTAACCGGCCATGCGCGCCTCGGCCTCGGTCCAGTCCTGGGGCCCGGCGAGGTGCACGATGAACTCATGCCCGAGGTCGGCGAGGTGCGCCACCGCGGCACGCGCCCCGGCGATCTGGTCCATCGCCATCGAGTTGCGCTCGCCGCTCGGACCGAGGGCGACGATCGGCACGTCCACGCTCATCTCGGCCACCTCCGACAGCACCTGCTGCTGCGGCGCGATCACGATGATGGCCTCGACGGCGTGACTGCGCAGGTCGTCGATGCTCGAGCGCACCTCCCCCGGGTCTCCGGAGCGCAGGTTCGCGATGGAGAGCCGGTAGCCGGCGTCGCGGGCGGCGAACTCGATCGCAGCGACCGCCGTCGCGGGACCGTACAGGGCGCTCTGCGCGGTGACGACGCCGATCGTCCGGGAGCGGTTCGTCGACAGCGCCCGCGCGACCGGGTTCGGGCGATAGCCGAGGCGGTCGATGACGCTCTGCACGTGCTCTCGCGTCGACTCCCGGATCCGGTCGCTGCCGTTCAGCACCCGCGACACGGTCTGGTACGAGACACCGGCCTCGCGGGCCACGTCACGGATGTTCAGGGCGCGCGGCAGATCACCGTCCACGACCACGCGCACCTCCACTCATGCCGACAAGCTCATTATGCGCGAGCGCACGGAGTGCAGGACGCCAGTGGCTCATGGGCCCAGCCCGGCAGCGCCGGCAGTGGCTTGCGCCTGTGATGCAATCTGATTGCATGTGACGCAACGTACTTCAGGAGTGCCGTCTCGCGGTGGTCACCCCGTTTCGTCTCGCTGCTCCTTCGTCGCTGCGCGTTCAACGCCCCCGCAGCGCGGCCGTCACGAACGCCCTGGCGCGGGCGGTGACCGCATCCCAGCGCTCATCGGCGACGTCGGCAGCCGAGACGACGCTGGACCCTGCGGTGACGGCGATCGCGCCGGCCCGCACGTACTCCCCGGCGTTCTGCTCGTTCAACCCGCCTGAAGCCACCAGCGGCATCTGCGGGAACGGCCCCGCGAGGTGGCGGAAGTAGCCCGCACCGACCGTGTCGGCGGGGAAGATCTTCACCGCCGCCGCGCCGAGGCGCAGCCCGGCCATGGCCTCGGTGGGAGTGAGGGCACCCATCACGACCGGGACATCGTGCGCGCGGGCCACCTCGGCCACCTCGTCGACCACGCCGGGCGTCACCAGGAACGCGGCCCCCGCGGCGATCGCGTCGCGGGCGTCCGCGGCCGTCGTGACCGTGCCTGCACCGACCCGCACCCCGTCGACGTCGGCGCTCGCGGCGATCAGCCCCGTGACATCGGGAGTGGTGAACGCGAACTCGACCACGTGGATCCCGCCCGCGGCGAGCGCGGCCAGCAGCGGCACGGGATCCGGGATCCGGGCCAGCCGGGGCAGCGCGAGCGCCGCATCCTGACGCAGCAGCTCCATCACATCAGCGGTCATCGTGCTCCCTCTCCTGTGGCCCGTGGGCCCGTTGCTTTCCTCCGCGACACGCTGGCTTCGCCCATGGGCGCCACCCCGACCCGCTGCGCGCCGGCACGCTCAGAACCAGGTCTCGACGGCGGCGACCACGACCGGATCGTCGGCGTCGGCGTCGGCCACGACGGGGATCAGCCGCCACTTGTCCAGCGCCGTGCACGGGTGCGAGAGCCCCAGGCGCACGACGTCGCCGACGCGCAGCCGATCCGCGCCGCCCGCGGCGGCGACGTCGTCGGAGAGCCGCAGGAACAGGTGCTGGTCGTTCATCGCGGTCACGACGCTGCCGACCAGGACAGCGTCGTCCCCGGGACGCCCGGCAAGTCGCTGCGCCACGGGCAGGCCTTCGTCGAAGGAGGCGTCGCGGCGACCGCAGTCCAGCAGCGCGAGGCCGGGTTCGGGACGCGACAGGACCCGCGCCCAGACATGCATCGCGGAGCGGAACGGCTCGTCGCCGATCTCGCGGCCCATCGGGCTGATGCCGGAGTAGAAGCCGTCGTCGTGGATCTGGAACGCGCCGGAGCGCACGACCACGTCGGCGCCGGCGCACAGCTGGGGCAGCACCACGCCCACCCGGTCGAAGTACGCGCTGCCGCCGGCGCTCACGACCGGACGCACCCCCTCGGGGTACATCCCGGCATCCACCAGCTCGCGATGCAGCTCGGCGAGAGCGACGAGGTAGGCATCGATCCGGGCGATCGACGCGGGCGCGCGGTCGTGCGCCAGGGCGCCTTCATAGCCGCCGACACCGGCGAGCTCGAGCACGGGCGATGCGACGATCGCCTCCGCGATCGCACCGGCTGTGGCGCGGTCGCGGGCTCCGGTGCGCCCGCCGGCGCCGCCGAGTTCCACCAGCACCTGCAGCGGCCGTGCCGTATCGCCGATCGCCGCGTCCATCGCGTGGACCGCGTCCACGCCGTCGGCCCAGCACAGGATCTCCACCTCAGGGTCGGCGGACAGCTCGTCGGCGATCCAGCGCAGGGCGATCGGATCCACCACCTCGTTCGCGATCAGGATCCGGCGCACGCCGTGCGCTCGCGCCGCCTGCGCCTGCCAAGCCGTGGCGAACGTGAGCCCCCAGGCGCCGGCATCGATCAGCGCGCGCCACAGATCGGGCGCCATCGTTGTCTTGCCGTGCGGGGCGAGCCGCACGCCCGCCGCGCGCGCCCACTCCGCCATCAGGGCGACGTTGTGCTGCATCGCCCCGCGGTCGAGCGTCAGCAGCGGGGTCGCGAAGTCGGAACGCCGGGGATCGCCCGCCAGGAAGCTCTCGAGCGAGCGCCCGTGCGCGGCCGGGGGGAACGACTTCTCCCGCGCGGACAGCAACGGCACGGAGGGCGGACGGGCAGCACGCGTTGAGACATCCACCCGCCCATGATGTCACCCTGATTGCACAGTCCGCAATCGACGTTGCAGCGTGGCGCGACCCTGGATAGTCTCATCGCATGGCCCTGTCCGCACCCACCGTCCGCGTCGCCGCCGGGATCGGCCGATGAACCAGACCGTCACGCGCGCCCTCGACCTGCTCACCGCCCTCCAGGACGGGGCGCAGAGCCTGGACGAATGCGCCGCACGGCTCGACGTGCACAAGTCCACGATCCTGCGCCTGCTGCAGACCCTCGAAGCGCAGCGCTTCGTCACCCACGACGCCCAGCACCGCTACCGGCTCGGCAGCCGCCTGTTCGAGCTGGCCGGCGCCGCGCTCGCCCAGCGCGACGTGCGCGAGGTCGCCCGCCCGCATCTGGAGGCCTTGAACGAGCGCACCGGTCAGACCGTGCACCTCGCCGCGTACGAATCGGGCGACGTCGTCTACATCGACAAGCTCGAGGCGCGCTCCGGGATCCGGATGTACTCGCGCGTGGGCCTGCGCGCGCCGCTGCACTGCACCGCGGTCGCGAAGGTGCTGCTCGCCGACCTGCCGGCGTCCGTACGCCGCGAGATCGCGGAGGGCATCGACTACGCGCCGTTCACCGAGCGCACGATCCGCAACGCCGCCGACTTCCTCGCCGAGCTCGAGCGGGTGCGCGCCGACGGCTTCGCCCGCGACAGCGGCGAGCACGAGACGTTCATCAACTGCATCGCGGCGCCGATCCGCGACGGCGGCGGGGCTGTGGTCGCCGCCGCGTCCGTGTCGGTGCCGACGCTGTCGCTGCCCGCCCACGAGGTGCTCGCACTGCTGCCGCAGCTCATGAACGCGACCGGCGGCGCGTCCGCAGATCTGGGCTGGGCCGCGCGCCCCGCCGCCCAGCGAGAGGACGCACGATGACTTCGACGCCCAAGACCCGCGTCTTCACGACCGGCGCCCCCGCGCCCGCGCACGTCTTCTCGCAGGGGGGTGCGCAAAGGCCCGATCGTGCAGGTGTCCGGCCAGGGTCCGGTCGATCCCGAGACCGGGGAGTACCTGTTCCCCGACGATGTCGCCGCGCAGACCCTGCGCACGCTCGAGAACGTGCGCGCGATCGTGGAGGCGTCGGGGGCGACGTTCGACGATGTCGTGATGCTGCGCGTGTATCTCACGAAGCGCTCGGACTTCCCGATCATGAACGACGCGTACGGCGAGTTCGTGCGGAAGCACACGACGAGCGGTGTGCTGCCCGCGCGCACCACCGTGTTCACGGGCCTGCCTCGCGAGGAGATGCTCGTCGAGATCGACGCCCTCGCCGTGATCTGAGGCGCCCGCGCACGCTCGGGGCTCTCACTCGGGGCGCACGCTGGGGAGGAGAACTCCGGGTGGGGCGGATCCTCAGCCGTGAAATCTCCGCCCGAACGGGAGTTCTCCTCCCCAAAGCCCGGTCACCCCGGGCCGGCGGAGAACAGCCGGGCGGCCGCCGCGATCATCGCGAGACGCGGCGCGACAGCGGCGTCGTGGTCGGCCCAGCCGAACTTGACACCCGACCACCGCACGGATCCGGCGGCGGCGATGGCGGATCGTGCGCGGGCGAGCGTCAGCAGCGACGCCGGCTCCCCGATCGGGAACCCCTCGGCGGGGGCGAGCGGGTGATGCGCATCCGCCCAGGATCCGCCGAACGGCGTGGATTGTGCGGACGCGCCGGACAGCATCAGGCCATGCAGACGGCCCGCGCCGGCGATCCGCGCGATCTGACCGGAGACGAGATCGGGATCCCGGAGCTCGATCGCCGACCGGCCCCAGTTCACCGACATCCCGACCGCATCGGGGAAGTCCTCCAGCGCTGCGAGCTCGTCGTCGACGGCCAGGAAGCCCTTCTCCGCCGGATGCCCGGGCACGGCCGCGTCGCAGTGCTCGATCACGAGCGCCGTCTCGTCCCAGCCACCGGCGTCGAGCAGCTCGAGGAGCGACATCCGCAGGGCCTCCGCGGAGCCGCGCGCATCGCCCGTGCGGGTCGGAGCGCTGTGCAGCGCGATCGCGCGAACCGTGGCCCGTCCGGTCGCGTCGTCGATCCGCCGGGCGCCGTCGCGGATCGCGAGCGCCTCGCGCACGGCGGCGGCGCGCCCTTCCTCGTCCGTGGAGGCGAGCCCGAACCGGGGCTCGTCGCGCAGCCGCACCATCGTTCCCGGAATGCTCGTCAGCACGGCGTCGAACCGACGCGGGAAATGCGCCAGCAGCCAGGCGTCGTCGTGCGGATGCAGGGATCCGAGCCAGGGAAGCTCGAGCCCGCCCACGTCGTCCAGGCCGTCCAGGCCGTCGAAGAACTCCGCCTCCGCCCGGGGATCCCAGCGCGCGTGCGCAGGCGAGGCCGCGTAGGCGCCGACGAGCACGCTCATCCGTGGACCGCGGTGGCGAACCAGCTCGTGATCGACGCGGGATGCGTGATGGCCGTGCCGACGACGACCGAGAAGGCTCCGGCGGCGATCGCCTCCGCGGCCTGCGCGGGGGTGTGGATCCGGCCCTCGGCGAGCACCGGCACCCCGACCGCGGCGGAGATCAGCCCGATCAGCTCGATGTCGGGCCCGGCCAGCTTCGGGCGGTCGGAGGTGTAGCCGGCGAGCGTGGTGCCCACGCAGTCCGCGCCCGCTTCGACCGCGGCGAGCGCGTCGTCCAGGGATCCGGTGTCGGCCATGACGAGCGCACCGGTCCGATCCTTCAGCCGGCGGATGGTCTCGGCGAGGCTCAGCCCGTCCGGACGCTCCCGGCGGGTGCCATCGAGCGCGACGATGTCGGCGCCCGCGGCGTGCACGCCGATCGCGTGCGACAGGGTCGGGGTGATGAAGACGTCCGCGTCCCCGGCCTTCCAGAGCCCGATGAGAGGCAGGTCGACCCGCTCCCGGATGAGGGCGATGTCGCCGAGGCCCTGCGCGCGGATCCCGACGGCGCCGCCGATCAGCGCGGACTGCGCGACCTGCGCCATCGTCTCGGGGCTGCGCATCGGCTCGCCCGGGTACGCCTGGCAGGAGACGACGAGCCCTCCGGCGAGGGCGGCGAGCGGAGCGGGGAGTGTCATGCGGAATCTCCTGGCGGGACGGGAACGGAACCAGCACCGGCGATCGCGGCCACCGGCGCCGCGCCGACGAGATCGAAGGCGAGGGCTGCGGCACCGATGATCGCCGCGTCGCCGCTGAGGGCGGCGGGCACGACCGGACAGGCGCGGACGAGGTCGATGGCCTCCTCGGCGAAGCCCTCCCGCACCGGATCCCACCAAAGTGCGGAGGTGTGCGCGAGCCCCCCGGCGACGATGACGATCTCCGGGTCCAGCGCGTTCACGAGGCCGCCGATCGCGCGCCCGAGGGCACGACCCGCGGTGCGGATCGCGGCTTCGGCGACCGGATCGCCGTCTGCGGCGAGGGCGAACACGGCACGGGTGTCGTCGGCCTCGCCCGCTCCCCCGGCTCGGTGGTACGCGGCGAGCACGGCGGGTCCGGCGGCGATCATCTCGAGGTGCCCGGAGCGGCCGCACGTGCAGAGCAGACCCTGCGCGTCGGCGCTGGGGATGTGGCCGAAGTGCCCGGCGATGCCCGTGGCGCCCTGCTGCGGGTGGCCGTCGAGGATCAGCGCACCGCCGACGCCGGTGCCCGCGGCGATCACGAGCGCCGAGGATCGGCCGCGGCCCGCCCCGAAACGCGTCTCGCCGACCGCATGCGCGCGCACATCGTTGTCGACCGCGACGGGCAGCCCGAGCACCGCCTCGACGCGTTCCCCGATCCGGGTCCCGGCCCAGCCGGGAAGGGTGTCGGTCGCGGACAGCACGGCGCGGTGGCGCGGATCGATGACTCCGGCTGCGCCGATGCCGACAGCAGAGACCGGATCCGCAGAGGCCGCGATGATCTCGGCGGCGAGGCGGATCGCTGTCGCCAGCACGGCGTCAGGGCCGCCCGCGGCAGGGGTAGGCGCCTCCCGACGGGCGAGCACCCCGCCGGACTCGCTCACGAGCCCGGCCGCGGTCTTCGTGCCGCCGATGTCGACGCCGACCGCGAGCCTGTCAGCGGCGGGCATGGCCGCTCGTCACCTCGGCGACATCGACGGTCCGGCGCTCCTGCAGAGACAGCGTGAGGGCGTCCGCCGTGGCGAGGGCAGAGCGCGCAGCGCTGCCGTCGGCGAGCGGAGCGAACTCCTGCTCGAGTATTCCGGTCGTGATCAGGCGGTGGAAGCTCTCGGTCTCCTCGTCGAGGATTCCGGCGAGCCACAGTGGCACATCAGTGTCGGGGGTGCCGAACAGGCCGGACGCGTCCTCCTCGCCCGCTCGGTAGAAGGCCGCGCGGCTCTCTTCCTCAGCCGGGGTGCGGTGCAGCGGGAAGTGCTCGACGCGACCGGGTATCCGCAGGGTGCACCCCTCGCCCTGGAATCCCAGGCGGATCGCCCCCTCGGTGCCCTGGATCAGCACGTGATGCTCTGGCCAATGGAAGGCGGATCCGTATTCGAGAGAGGCGAACCGCGCGCCGTCGAACTCCAGCAGCATGGCGAGCAGGTCGGCCTCGTCGCCGTCATCCGCGTGATGGTGCGCGACGTTGCCGCCCACCATCGTGGCGCGGGTCGCGGGACCGAGCAGCGACTGCACGAGGTCCAGCTCGTGGATGTGGTGGTACAGGTGCCCGCCGGAGAGCGCGGTCTGCTTCTTCCAGCTGTGCCCTCCGCCGTGCCCCTCCCACGTCGTGCGGACCGCGCGCACGAAGGTGATCTCGCCGAGCAGCCCGGCCGCGATCATTTCCTTCGCGCGGCGTACCCCGGCCATGTAGGTGGTGACGTGGCCCGCGAAGAAGATCGTGCCCGCTGCCTCGCAGGCGCGAATCATGTCATCGGCGTCCCGATAGGACAGCGCGACCGGCTTCTCGCAGAACACGTGCTTGCCGGCACGGGCCGCCGCGACCACCTGATCGTAGTGCGCCGCGTTGGGCGATGCGACCACGACGGCGTCGACGTCCGCGGCGACGAGCAGCCCCGCGAGGGTGGGCTCGACCCTGGCACCGAACTCCGTGGCGACGGTCTGCGCGTCGCCGGGATCGAAGATCGCGACGATCCGGGCGCCGGGCCGCACCGCGAGGCCGCGGGCGAGGGCCTTGCCGAGATAGCCGGCGCCGACGATGCCGTAGCCGATGGACTCTGCTGTCACAGACCGGCCTCGTCGAGGATGCCGCGGATCCGGTCGGTGTCGGCCGCGCCGAGGGCGCGCATGGGCTCGCTCATCCGATTGCTCTCGATCACGCCGAGCAGCTGCAGTGCGGTCTTGAAGGCGCCGAGGCCGGCCGCACCGGGCGAGACCTGAGGGTCGATGACCTCGACGATCCGGAACAGGCGCGCCAGGCGATCCTGCTCCCGCCGGGCAGCCATCCAGTCGCCGGCCTTCGCAGCCGCGAACAGCCGGGCGTAGCCGGCCGGGTCGACGTTCGCGAGCCCCGGAACGGCGCCGTGCGCGCCGCCGAGCAGCGCCCCGTCGACGACGACCTCGTGTCCGGTGAACACCCGGAACTGCGGGAGATCCTCTGTTGCGAGCGTGATCAGCCTGAATGCGACGTCATCTCCGGAGGAGTCCTTGAGACCGGCGATCACGCCCTCCTCCGCGAGCTCGCGGATCACCGTGGCACTGAGCTTCACGTGCGTGCGCACCGGCACGTCGTAGGCGAACAGCGGCAGGTCCACGCGGGCGCGGACGGTGCGGAAGTGCTCGGCGACCTCGGACTGGTTCGAAAGCGCGTAATAGGGGGTGGTCACCACGAGTGCGTCGATCCCGAGCGCGTGCAGGCGCTCGGCCTCCGCCACGACACGGGCCGTGGTCTGATCGTTGGCGCCGGCGAGCACCGGTACCCTGCCGGCGGCCTCGTCGATGACGGTGCCGACCACGAGGTCGCGCTCGGCGGTGGTGAGGTAGGGGACCTCGCCCGAGGAGCCGAGCACGAAGAGACCGTCGACGCCGCCGTCGACGAGGTGGGCGGTGACGTGGCGCAGAGACTCGACGTCGACCTGCCCGTCCGCCGTCCGCGGGGTGAGCACGGGCGGGATGATGCCCTGGTAGTGGTCGAAGCCGGTGTTCGTCACGATGTTCCTTCGGTGGTGATAGGACGTGGGATGTCTTGCTGTTTTGAGAGTATGACAAAAGCGGCGACGCCCGTCAATGGGCAAGTGTGAACGTCTCCTCGCCGCCCGAAAGTACCTATTGACGGATGCGCCCATCGTGTCTTATGTTCTTGAAACCAAGAGGTGGGACGTCCTATGTGGGGCATCCACTCCCTCCCTCCTGCACCAACCCGACCGGCATCCTCCGAAAGGAACAGCAGTGGAAACAACGAAGTTGCTGAGTTCCCGAGCTCGCACGCTCACCCGCCTGACCGGCCTTGTCGCCGCCGTCGTCACGGTAGGGCTGGTGACGGCCTGCTCCGGCCCGCAATCCAGCACGTCCGTCGGCCAGACCGCGGCCAAGGGTCACGTCGAAGTCGCGATCGGCTACAACAACAACAGCTCCTGGGACCCGGTGAACACCGGTTCCGCGTTCGCGATGTCGGCAGAGAACCACATCTACGAGGCGCTCTGGGACTCCTCCCCCGTCGACCGCAAGCCGTACGCCGCGCTGGCCGCGGAGCTGCCGAAGGACACCAAGGCACTCACCTGGACCGTCAAGCTGCGCTCCGGCGCGAAGTGGAGCGACGGGAAGCCGGTCACCGCCGATGATGTCGTGTTCTCGGTGAACAGGGTGCTCAACACGCAGAAGCCGGTGATCACCACGGCGTTCTTCTCCAGCTGGCTCAAGGACGCGGTCAAGGTCGACAACAGCACGGTCAAGATCGACCTCAAGAGCGCGTTCCCCTACGCGCTGGACCGGTTCTCGATCCTGAAGATCATGCCGAAGCATGTCTTCGACGGCAAGGCCGACGACTACTACGCCGATGCCAAGAACCAGGTCGGCTCCGGCCCGTTCGAGATCAAGGCCACCGAACCGACCTCGTTCACCTCGTTCATCCTGAACAAGGACTACAACGGGCCGCTGCACCCGAAGATCGACTCGATGCAGTGGAACGTGTCTGTCGACGCGGCCGCGCGCACGAGCCTGCTCACCTCGGGGGTCTCCGGAGTGCAGATCGCCGACAACATTCCGCAGGACACCGTCGACACGCTCAAGGGCAAGGGCCTCAGCGTCGAGGGCGCAGACAGCATGAACATGCTGGGCCTCGCCTTCAACACCAGCAAGGCGCCGTTCAACGACAAGCGCGTCCGTCAGGCGCTGCGCATGGCCATCGACACCAAGAAGCTGATCGACGTGTCGATCGCCGGCAAGGGAACTCCCGCGACGAGCTTCCTGCAGGAGTCGAGCCCGTACTACTCCAAGGCCGGCACGCAGTACGACTACAACCCGACCCAGGCCAAGAAGCTGCTGCAGGAGGCTGGCGTCTCCAACCTCAACCTGACGCTGCTGTCCACGAACATCTCCTGGACTGCGACCGCCGTCAACGCGATCAAGCAGGACTGGGAGGCCATTGGCGTGACCACCAACCTCGACGTGGTCGAGACCGCGACCTTCAACACGAAGGTGGCGCAGGGCGACCCCGCCGATGTGCTGACGTTCTCCGGTAACCCGAACCAGTTCGGCACCGACGCGGACCTCAACGTCCGGTGGTTCTACTCCAACACCAACACGTTCATGAAGTGGAACAAGTGGGGTCAGTCACCCGAGTACGCGGCGCTGGACGCCCAGCTCACCGCGGCCGAGCAGTCCGACTCCCCCAAGACGACCGATACCGATATGAAGAAGGCACTGAACACCATCGCGGATGAAGGTGTCATCTACCCTGTCATGCACATGCAGCTGTTCACCGCCTGGGACGGCAAGAAGCTGAACGGCGTCAAGGCGCTCAACATCCCCGGCGTCTACATGATGGACGCGCAGCTCAAGGGCTGAGCAACGCCGGTCGGGGCGTCCCCGCGGGCGCCCCGACCGACACGACCTGAGAGGAACACCTCGTGACCGTCGTCCTCAGAATGATCGGCAGGCGACTGCTGACCCTGATCCCCTTGCTGCTGGGGATCGTGCTCTTCGTCTTCACCGTGATGCAGTTCTCCTCCACGGATCCGGCCGTCGCCGTCTTCGCGGACGCCCCGGTCAGCCCCGACCAGCTCGCGCAGTTCCGCGAAGCGCATGGGCTGAACCAGCCGTTCATCGTCAAGTACTTCGCGTTCCTGGGCCAGATCCTCACCGGCCACATGGGCAAGAGCCTGGCCACCGGACAGGACGTCACGACGCTGATCTCGACCGCGCTGCCGCTGACACTCCAGCTGACCATGCTCGGCCTGCTCATCGCCGTGGTGATCGCTTTCACTCTCGGCACGGTCTCCGCCGTGTTCCGCGACCGCTGGCCCGACCAGACGATCCGCATCCTCACGCTGGGTGGCGTCGCCGCACCGTCCTTCTGGGTCGCTCTGCTGCTCGTGCAGTGGTTCTCGATCACCTTCCCGATCTTCCCGTCGTCGCGCTACGTCAACCCCGCAGACTCCATCTACGGCTGGCTGATGACGATGACGCTCCCCTCCCTCGCACTCGCGCTGCCGTTGTCGGCGCAGTTGACCCGGATCGTACGCACATCGATGGTCGAGGAGCTCGACCGCGACTACGTGCGCACCGCGCGCGGCGGCGGGCTTCCCCCGTTCGTGGTCGTGGGCCGCAACGTGATGCGCAACGCTCTCATCAACCCGCTGAACGTGCTCGGACTGCGGATCGGCTACCTGCTCGGCGGCGCCGTCGTCATCGAGCAGATGTTCAACCTGCCCGGTATGGGGCAGCTCATGATCGAGGCGGTCAAGAACAACGAACCGGCCATCGTGCAGGGCGTCGTGCTGACCATCGCCCTCGGCTTCGTCGTGATCAACCTGATCGTCGACATCCTGTCCCTGCTGGCCAACCCGAGACTGCGAACGAGCCACTGATGCGCAAGAACCTCACCCAGAAGCTCTCCCGGCCGGGTCTCCGCTTCGGCCGGCTCACACTCGGCGCCTGGATCGCGGTCGTCGTGCTGGCGATCATCGTCCTCGCCGTGATCTTCGCGCCGCTGCTGACCCCGTATGCGCCGAACATGCAGACCGTGGCACCCGACAAGGCCCCGAGTGCCGCCCACCTGCTCGGCCTGGACAGTCAGGGTCGCGACATCCTCAGCCGGCTGCTCTACGGCGGTCGTTGGTCGCTCGCGATCGGACTCGGCGCCACCGCCCTGGCTCTGGTCGCCGGCGCGATCGTCGGCGCGTTCTCGGCCACCAGCCGCCGTCTCGTCGACGAGACGATCATGCGGCTCCTGGACATCATCATGGCGTTCCCCGGCATCGCACTCGCCGCCGTGCTGGTGGCGGTGTTCGGCCGCGACGTCGTCGTGCTGATCCTCGCGATCGGCTTCCTCTACATGCCGTCGATCGCCCGGATCGTGCGCGCCAACGTGCAGGCGCAGTACGGCGAGGACTACATCGCGGCCGAGCACATCATCGGCGCGAAACGGTTCTTCATCGTGACCCGCCACGTCGCGGTCAACATCGCCGCACCGATCCTGGTGTTCTGCACCGTGATGGTCGCCGACGCGATCGTGTTCGAGGCGTCACTGTCGTTCATCGGCGCTGGCGTGCAGCCCCCGAACCCGTCCTGGGGAAGTGTGATCTCCGACGGCAAGAATCTGCTGCTCACCGGCGGCTGGTGGGCGACACTGTTCCCGGGTCTGGTCATCTTCGCCACGGTGCTCTGCCTCAATGTCCTCGCCGAGGGCCTCACCGACGCGATCGCGGCCCCGTCAGCGAAGGCCTCCCAGGCCGCCGCGCAGGCCGTGACCGCCGAGGCCGAGGACGTCGATCGCGGCGGCGACGCCATCTCCGACATCGTCGGGCTGCGTGAAGCCGGCGCTCGCATCCGTCGTCGGGTCCGCGCGATCCCTGACGTCGCTCCCGTGCTCGCGGTGGACGAGCTGACCATCTCGTTCCCCGACCGGCACAACGGCGTGAACGTCGTCAACGGGGTCTCGTTCGAGGTCCGCCCCGGCGAGGTGCTCGGCCTGATCGGCGAGTCCGGTTGCGGTAAGTCGCTCACCAGCCTCGCCGTGATGGGCCTGGAGCCGCGCGGCGCACAGATCGGCGGCAGCATCGTGTTCGACGGCGCCGAGCTCATCGGCATGCGGGCGAAGGATCGCCGGGCGCTGATGGGCCGCGGGATGTCGATGATCTACCAGGACGCGCTGAGTTCGCTGAACCCCGCCATGACGGTCAAGCAGCAGCTCACGCAGCTGACCCGGCGCGGCGGGCACCGCACCCCGACGGAGCTGCTGGAACTGGTCAACCTGGATCCGGCGCGCACACTGAAGGCCTACCCGCATGAGCTTTCCGGCGGGCAGCGCCAGCGCGTGCTCATCGCGATGGCGCTGAGCCGCGATCCGAAGCTCATCGTCGCCGACGAGCCGACCACTGCCCTGGACGTCACGGTGCAGGCGCAGGTGATGCAGCTCCTGATGCGGCTGAAGCAGGAACTCGGCTTCGCCCTGATCCTGGTCTCGCACGATCTGGCACTCGTGTCCGACATCGTCGACCGGGTCGTCGTGATGTACGGCGGCGAGGTCGCCGAGACGGGCGACATCGCCGACGTCGTCGGGCAGCCTGCGCACCACTACACCCGGGGACTGCTGTCGGCCGTGCTGTCCCTGGAGTCGGGCGACGCCGAGCTCACCCAGATCAAGGGCGTCGTGCCATCGCCCGCCTCGTTCCCGATCGGCTGCCGGTTCTCCGACCGCTGCCCCGCCGTCACCGCGATCTGCCGTCGAGAGGATCCGGTGCTGCTCGGCACCCCGCTCCTGCACGAGGTCGCCTGCCATCATCCCGCCCGCGACGTCGAGCGGCAACGAACGGAGGTGCCGGCATGACCGAGCCCATTCTCGAGCTGCGCGATGTGCACGTGCGGCATCGGATCACCGGCGAGAAGCTGTTCGCCAAGGACACGGTGCACGCGCTCACCGGCGCAGACCTGGTCCTGAACGCGGGCGAGACCGTCGGCGTCGTCGGCGAGTCGGGCTGCGGAAAGTCGACCCTCGCCAAGACGATCGTCGGCCTGCAGCGCCCCACGGAGGGCGAGGTGCTGTTCCACGGGCAATCGCTGTGGACGATGACGGGCTCCGAGCGACGCACGCAGTTCGGACGCAACGTCGGCATGGTGTTCCAGGATCCGTCCACCGCCCTGAACCGCCGGATGCCGGTGCGCAACATCCTCCGCGATCCGCTCACAGTGCACGGCGTCGGTGACGCGAAGGAGCGCACCACCCGGGTCGCGGAGCTGATGGATCTGGTCGGGCTGCCGGCCAGCGCCGCCGACGCGCTGCCGGCGCAGCTGTCCGGCGGCCAGCGCCAACGCGTGGCGATCGCCCGCGCCCTGGCACTGCGCCCCTCCGTGCTCATCGCCGATGAGCCCACCAGCGCGCTCGACGTGTCGGTGCGAGCCCAGATCCTGAACCTGCTGCTGGAGCTGAAGGCCGAGTTCGACCTCGCCATGGTGTTCATCTCGCACGACATCCAGACCGTACGCCGGATGAGCGACCGGATCGTCACGATGTACCTGGGTCGCATCGTCGAGGAGACGCCGGCTGCCGCTGTGCCAGCCGACGTGCGCCACCCCTACACGGAGGCGCTGCTGTCGGCGACGCCGAGCCTGGTGGACGAGATCGAGCCGATCACGCTGGAGGGCCCTGTCCCCTCGGCGGTGCATCCGCCATCCGGCTGCCCTTTCCGCACCCGCTGCTGGAAGGCGACCGATCAGTGCGCCACCGAGATGCCGCCGGTGACCCGGTTCGGCGAGCTGCCGCTGCACACGGCGCGCTGCTACCACCCGCTGGAGCTCGTGCGCACGGTCGCGAGCGGAGGCGCCGCATGACCGAGGCCATCCGCGTCGGCGTCGTGGGCGCCGGCTTCTTCGGGACGATGATCGCGGGCGCCTGCGCCGCGCACGACGCGTTCGCGGTGACCGCGGTGGCCGACGCCCTGCCCGACGCCGCCCAGCGCCTCGCCGAGCCGCTCGGTGCCCGGGTGCACGCCGACGCGGCTGCACTGGCGGCGGACGACGACGTGGATCTCGTCGTCGTCGCCACCCCGAACCATCTGCACGCCGAGCCCGCGATCGCGGGTCTGCGTGCCGGCAAGCACGTGTTCGTGGAGAAGCCGCTGGGCATCGACGCGTCATCGATCTCCGCGATCCTGGCCGCGGCCCGCGATGCGTCCGGCCGGCTCGTCGTGGGGCACGTGATGCGTGCCTTCCCCGGCGTGCGGCGCATGGTCGCCCAGGCGCGCGGCGGAGAGCTCGGCACCGTGCTCGAGGCCGCCGGCGCCCGCCGCCGGCTCGTGCACGTCCCGGCCGACCCCGGCGATTGGTGGAAGCTGGATCGCCGCCGCAGCGGCGGGGAGCTGCTGCACGAGATCCACGAGCTGGACCTGGTGGTCTGGGCGCTCGGAGAACCGATCGATGTCACCGGCGTCTCCGGCGCACCGCTCGCACACGGCGAGCACGTCGTCGACAGCGTCACGGAGACGGTGCTGCGCACCCCCTCCGGCGCTCTGGGACGGCACAGCGTCTCCACCTCGGCACACCGGGCCGAATGGTGGTTCCGCATCTCGGGCACCACCGCGAGTGTCGAGGCCGACTTCCGCCAGGGAACGGTGACCCGGTTCGTCGACGGTGCGGCCACCGAGGTGACGGGCGTATTCGACGACGAAGCCTCGAACGACTCGCTGCGAGAGGCGGCGCGCGCCGCGCAGGCGTACAACACCGGCGGCCCGGGACCGCTGTGGATGCGCACCGCGGTCACGTGCGAGCTCGACGAGATCGCCGCTGCCGTCCGGGGGACCTCCACCACGCTCACCGAGCTCCCGGCGAGCGCCGCACTCACGGCGCTCCGCTCGAACGCATCCGCCGCCGAGGATCGGCGATGACCCGCGTGGCGATCGCCGGGTCCGGCGTGATCGCGGGCGACCATGTGCGTGCGCTCGCCGCCCTCCCCGGGGTCGAGATCGCGTACGTGCACGGATCCGACCTCGGCCGGGCCGAGCGCCTCGCCGCCCTCGCGCCGGGCGCGGTCGCCACGGTCGACTTCACGCGGATCCTCGCCGATCCCACGGTCGTCGCGGTGGACGTCTGCAATGCCACGCCTGCGCATGCGCCGTTCACGATCGCTGCAGGCGCAGCCGGCAAACATGTGCACGTGGAGAAGCCCGCCGCGCTGACGCTCGCCGACTTCGACCGCATGGTCGCGGCGACCGAGGGGGCGGGCACAACGCTCATGGTCGGGCAGACTGTGCGCTTCCAGCCCGCCGTCGCGGCCCTCGCCGCCGCGATCGCGGACGGCGCGGTGGGACAGCCCCGCCTCGCCCACGTGAGCTGGTACACCGGGTACGTGTGGCCCGGCGGCTGGCGCGGCTGGCAGCTGGACCGGACGCGCTCCGGCGGGCATCCCGTGCACAACGGCACGCACCTGCTCGATGTCGCGGTGTGGCTGCTCGGACGGCGCCCCGCGCGGGTGTTCGCGCGCTCCTTCCCGAGCTTCGCGGCCGGGATGCCCGTGCACGACTCGTTTCAGCTCATCGTGCGTTTCGACGACGACTCACTGGCGACGCTGGAGATCTCGTATTCACTGGCCCAGCCGCGGGACATGTTCCGGCGGATCGTCGTCGCCGGCACCGAGGGGACGGTCACGCATTCGACGGACGACGACCCCGTGCTGCACGCTGCCGGAGCCGCCACGCCGCTGCCTTCGGTGGAGGGCGCGATGGGCCGTCAGCTCGCGCACTGGATCGACCTCGTTCAGGGGCGGGCTGAGCCCGTCGTCCGCACCGGCCAGGTGCGCGCCGCCCTCGCCGCCGCCCTCGCCGCTCAGCGATCGCTGGACACCGGGCGACCCATCGACCTGCGCGAGGAGGAGATCGCATGATCCGAGTCGGGTTCCTCTCCGCGGTGCGACATGCGGAGTCGTATCTGCCCACGTTCCTTGCCGATCCGCGTACCAGCCTCGTCGGCGTCGCCGAGGCCGACGACGCTGCGGAGTGGATCGTCGCCGACTCGAGGCGGTTCGCGGAGCAGCACGATCTGCCCCTGCTCTCCCCCGCAGCGCTGCTCGCGCCGGGCATGTGCGATCTGGTGGTGGTCTGCAGCGAGCCGACCCGGCACGCCGAACTCGCGATCGCCGCGCTGGACGCCGGCATCGCCGTACTGGTGGACAAGCCGGTCGCCGTGAGCGTGGCGGAAGCGGATCGGATCCTCGCCGCGCAGGAGAGATCGGGAGCCACCGTCTGCGTGGTGAACCGGCTGCGCTCCCCCGCGGTCGAGCGGTTGCGCGGCTGGGTCGACGCCGGTCACCTCGGCCTGCCGCTGCACGTCGACGTGGAGTGGTTCGCCTCCGGCGCGCACTTCGCGACGTCGGTGGAACGGCCCGAGCTGGTCACGGATCCTGCACTGTCCGGCGGTGGCGAGCTGCTGAACTTCCTGCTCTACCCGGTCGACTACATCCGCTATCTCACCGGACTCGAAGTCGTCGAGGTCTACGCCGAGGCAGCGACCCTGTTCCAGCAACCGCATCGCGATGCGGGCGTCGAGGATTCCGCGGTGGTGTCGCTGCTGCTCGAGAACGGCGTCACGGCGACGGTGACCTTGGCCCGCGCTGCGGCCGCGCCGGGGCACGGCCCGGTCTCCTCCTCGATCCGGCTGCTGGGCTCGCACGGCCACGCGATCGCCGACGACGACAAGCCGGCGATCTCGGTGTTCCGCACCGACGGACTGCAGGCCGAGCGCCCGGTCGACGGCCCGAGCTCGGTCATCGCGGTCGAGCGGTACCTCGACGAGCTGATCGGCGCACTCGCGAACGGGCGAGCTCCGCGGTACACGCTGCGCGACGCGCGGGCGAGTCTTGCCGTCACCGAGGCGTGCTATGCCGCGGTTCGCGACGGGAGACCCATTACATTGGGCGAAGAGAGCACGGGGGCGAAGAGTGAGCAATGACGTGATCGCGCCGAAGGCGGCCCGGTTCGGTGCACAGGAGCGCCTGCGCACCCTGCAGAACGACATCATGGATCTGATCCTCGAACGCGACCTCGACGTGGGCGATCCCATGCCCACCGAGAACGAGCTGTGCGCGGCGCTCGGCGTCGGGCGCAACACCGTACGCGAAGCGCTCAAGGTGCTGCAGGCGCTCGGCGTCGTCGAGATCCGCCACGGATTCGGCACGTTCGTCGCCGCGACCAGCTTCACCTCGCTCGGCGCGAGCCTCGCTTTCCGCGGGCGCCTGTCGCTGCGGCACGGCGGCGCGGAGGCGCTCGAACTCGTCGATGTCCGCCAGGCACTCGAGTCGGGCCTGATCGGGCTGGCGATCGATGCCGTGACCGAAGACGACCTGCAGGTCTTGGAACGCCAAGTGGTCGCCATGGAGGTGCTCGCGGCTCAGGGCAAGCATTTCATCGACGAGGACCAGGACTTCCACCGGCTGCTCTACGTGCCGCTGCACAACGATCTGCTCTCCAACCTCCTCGAGGTGTTCTGGAACGTCTACCGGCAGATCCACGAGGGAGCAGGATTCGAGCAGCACAGCCTCGATGAGAACGCGCACACCCACCGGCTGATCCTGGATGCCGTCCGCAGCCGAGACAAGCGCCTCGCCGCGGAGCGCCTCATCGAGCATTTCCACGGGATCCGCGCACACCTGTCCGCCCTCGGCGGCGTCTGACTCGCCCGCCGCTCAGAGCTCGATCTGCGACCCCATCACGATCACGCGGTCGCGCGGGAGGCCGAAGTGGTCGCTCGCGTCGGTCGTGATGTGCGAGGCGGCGAGGAACAGGCGCTTGCGCCAGAGCGCCATGCCGCCTCTGCGTCCCTCGCGCAGCTCGATCTTCGATAGGAAGTACGTGGCCTTGTCCAGATCGATGAAGCCCTGTGTCTTCTCCGGCGGGATGGTGCGCAGCGCGCGCGGCAGATCCGGCTTCTCCGCGTAGCCGAAGCGCGCCGAGATGTACAGGATCCCGTCAGTCGGATCCCCCAGGTCGTCGACCGTGCAGCGCCTGGCCGCCGGGAAGCGCGGGATGTTCTGGATGTCGACCGACAGGATGATCACGCGCGCGTGACGCACATGGTTGTGCTCGACGTTGGCGCGCAGCGCGAGCGGCGTCGTGGTTCCGCCGGGGTTCAGGAAGATCGCGGTGCCCGGCACCCGGTCCACGAGCTTCGGGTTCGTCCGCAGCGTGCGCACGAAGTCCGCGAGCGACCCCTCCGCCTCGCTGCGGCGCGCGGTGATGAGCTGTCGCCCGCGCTGCCAGGTCGTCATGACGATGAACGCCGCCAGCCCGATCGCGAGGGGCAGCCACGCGCCGTGCACGAACTTGGTCAGGTTCACCGCGAGGAAGAGCAGATCCACGGTGAGCAGCACCGCGGCGCCGATCCCGAGGATCCAGCCGGGGGTCTTCCAGCGCCGCCGGGCGAGGTAGAAGAACAGGATCGTGGTGATCGTGATGGTTCCGGTGACCGCCATGCCGTACGCGAAAGCGAGCGAGGCCGAACTGCGGAACGCGAACACGAGGGTGATCACGGACACCATCAGCAGCCAGTTGATCCACGGCACGTAGACCTGCCCGTGCGACTCGGACGACGTGTGCGTCACCCGCAGCCGCGGCAGGTAGCCGAGGCCTGCCGCCTGCGCCGCCACGGAGAACGCGCCGGAGATGACCGCCTGCGACGCGATCACCGTCGCCGCCGTGGCCAGCACGACCAGCCCGATCCGCCCCCATTCCGGCGCCAGCAGGAAGAACGGCGCCGACATGTTGGCCTTGTCCTGCAGCAGCAGCGCGCCCTGACCGAGGTAGGTGAGGGCGCAGGCGGGGAAGACGATGAAGAGCCACGCGAGCGAGATCGGCCGGCGACCGAAGTGCCCCATGTCGGCGTACAGCGCCTCGGCGCCGGTGACCGACAGCACGACCGCGGCGAGCGCGAAGAACGCGATGTTGAAGTGGCCGACCATGAAGCCGATCGCGTACGTGGGCAGCAGCGCCAGCAGGATCTGCGGGTCGTGCAGGATCCCGCCGATGCCGAGCACGCCGACCACCACGAACCAGATCACCATGATCGGACCGAACAGGCGTCCGACGACGGAGCTGCCCAGCTTCTGGATGAGGAAGAGGATCAGCAGGATCGTGGCGGTGATCGGCACCACCCATTCGGCCAGATCCGGATTGATCACCTTGAGGCCCTCGACCGCGGAGAGCACCGAGATCGCCGGGGTGATCATGCTGTCGCCGAGGAAGAGCGCCGCGCCCAGCACGGCGAGGCCCGAGAGCAGGGCCACCGTCCGGGTGCGCCCCTTCGGCGCCCAGCGGCGCAGCAGGGTCAGCAGCGCCATGATGCCGCCCTCGCCGTCGTTGTCCATCCGCATCGCGAGCAGCACGTAGGTGATCGTGACGATCAGGATGACCGACCACACGATGAGCGAGACGACCCCGTACAGGTTCTCGGTCGTGAGCGGCACCGGATGCGGATCGTTCGGGTCGAACACCGTCTGCAGCGTGTAGATCGGACTCGTGCCGATATCGCCGAAGACGACGCCGAGGGCGCCGATGATGAGGGCCAGCCTGAGGGGGCTGCGTCCGGTGGTCGGCACGACGGCCGCGAGGCTGTTCACACCCGAAGCCTAGGGCCCGGAACGCGCGAGATCGGGCGCTCCTCACGGAATCCTCACGGGGCGTGTCGGCGCGGCCTCGCAGGATCCTCACGCCCTGAGGACGCCGCAACACCGGCCCCCGACCTGCGTCGAGGACCGGCGTTGCGGGATCCGATCAGCCCTTGCGCGGAGCCGTCACGGAGATGAGCGCGGCCGTGTTGTCCTGCATCGACTTCTTCACGGTGATCACGGTGCCGTAGCCCACCCCGGCGTCGGCGGGGTTGCCTGTGCCGAGGATCGTGAACCCGAGGTCGAGGCCGTACAGGTCGGTCGCCGGAGTGCCGTCCGGGTTGACCACGCGCGTGCTGTACGGCGCGTCGCCGACCGAGGGCACGACCGTCGAGGCATCGCGCAGCCGGTTGTACAGCTGCCCGTTGCGGACCTCGAGTCCGGCCACCCAGCCCTGATCGTCGGTGAACGTGCTCACCGGCGCCAGTGCGGGGATGTCGGTGCAGTACTCGGTGAAGGCCGCGTCGGCGATGCACTCGGTGAACGGGTACGTCGCCTGCAGGCCGAACGCCGCGTTGGACGACTGCGCACGCCCGGGCAGGTTCTTCAGCAGCGACGGATCCGCCTCGGCCGCGGCGCCGGTGCGGCGCAGCGGGTCGAAGTGGCTGTCCACCAGGAGCAGGCCGCCCTTCGCCCCGTAGCTGGGCAGGCTCGTCAGGTTCGTGGTGACCTGGTTCGAGTTGCCGTACGTGGTGTCGCGGTACCAGACGAGTGCGCCCGGCGCGTTGTAGGCGACCTTCTCGACCTTCCAGCCGCCGTCGCTGTACACGCTGTTGTAGCCGTACTTGAGGCCGTTGTCGAAGCCGTCGAAGTTGCGCCACTCGACCAGGTAGTACTGCGCCTTGATCTGCGTGCCCGTGTCACGGGTCCAGCCGGCGCCCGTGGTGTCGGTGAACGTCGAGTCCGTGGCGGTCCAGCCGTTGTCGCCGGACTCGACGTCGTCGGTCCAGACGTCGGTTCCGCCACTGGTGAGCGCGAAGTCGTCGGAGAACCAGCCGCGCTCCTCGAACGCCGCATCGGTCGCCTGACGCAGGCGGATCTGGATGTTCTGTCCGGCGTAGGCCGACAGGTCGACGTGATCGTGACGCCAGCCGTCGGTCGACCCGGTCAGGCCGTACTTCTTGCCGCCGAAGTCCTTCATCCGGCCGTTCGGATCGCTGTAGCCGTCATCGGTCGACACCAGCGCACCGGAGTCGTCGTAGACCTTCTGCTCGGCCCAGGTGGATCCGCCGTCGGTGGACACCTCGACGAAGCCGAAGTCCCAGTCCTGCTCGATCACGTAGTTGTCCCACATCGAGAAGGTCGCCGAGGCCGGGACGTTGTCGATCGAGCGGGTCAGCCGCGCATCCGCCCAATTCTGGTCGGCGTTCGAATACCACATCTCGGATCCGCTGTGCGGCTGGGCGAGCACGATCGTCTTGTCCGGCAGGTTGACCTTGATGCCGTCCTGCGTGCCCTTCTTGGGCCGGGAGCTCTGGCCGACCTTGATCATCTGGGTGCCGTCGCCGGGGTTCACCACCTGCGGGTCGACCCAGCCGAGCACCCACTTGTCCCAGATGCCCATGTGCGTCGGCTGCGACTGGAAGATCGGGCCGGAGTGCGATCCCGAGCTCATCAGATCCCAGAAGTCGATGTCGGAATTGCCCGCATTCGACGTGTCGTACAGATCCGGCAGGCCGAGGTCGTGCCCGTACTCGTGCGCGAACACACCGACGCCCGAGTTCTCCGGCTGCACGATGTAGTTCTGGACCTTGAAGTCGGTGCCGGGGATGGCGGCGCCGCCCGCGACGTCGGACGAGTGCGCCCAGATCGCGTAGGTGCCCTCCTTGCCGCCGCCGCCCGACTTGTCCTCACCGGCGTGCACCAGCACGACGTGGTCGATGATGCCGTCGGGCTCGTTCACGTTGCCGTCGCCGTCGCGGTCGCCCTGGTCTTCGATGTCGTAGTCGGCCCACGGGAAGTCGGGGTTCTGCTGCGCGAGCGACGCGACCGCGTCGATCGGGAGCTGACCAGGGCCGAGCGGGTTGTCCGGGTGGCCCTGCATGTCCTGCATGGGGCCCGCCTCGTACTGGCCCGTCTCGGAGTTGAGGTGGCAGACCGTGGCGCCGTAGTAGGCCTCGGAGTGCGGCACGGTGACCCACGCCGTCGCCGCGCCGGTGAGGGTGTACGCGCCGCGGGACATCTCCTCGTACATGTTCTTCATGGTGTTGCCGGAGATGTCGAAGCCCGGCTTGCCGTCCAGACCCGTCAGATCGGTGCGCACCCGATCCGTGATGCCCTTGTCGGAGAACAGCATCTTGTTGTAGAAGTCGCTGGAGAAGTCGGGCACCCACATCGTGTTGTTGTCCTTGTGGGCGGCGGTGGCAGGATCCGGGATCCCGTTGTGCAGCGTCGGACCCTGCACGTCGCCCGGCTTGCAGTCCGTCGCGCCGAACGCGGTGGGGACCTGCAGGTTCGAGAAGTCCTCGGTGCCGTCGAACTCGACCAGGATCGTGAGCAGCTTCGCCTGCTGCGTGGTCTTGGACTTCTTCAGGTTCTTCGGGCTCTTGCCGGTCTTGACCGCCTTCGCCTCGGTGACCGCGAGCTGGTGCGCCGCCTGGGGGTTGCCCTGCGCGTGCTTCTGGTCGTTCTGCTTGGCGCGCTCGAACGCCGCACTGCTGATCGAGCGCCGGGCGTTCCCGTTCACGTCAGCGACGGCGGTGTCGTCGGACGCGTCGGTGAACGCCTCGGCCCGGGGCGCCACGTAGTTGATGTAGTGGTCGTCGATGCCGGTCTTCGCCGCGGCGCCGGTCGATGCCGCGGTGTTCGCCGCGGTTGATGACGCCGCGCTCGGCGGTGCGGCAGGCGCAGGCGCCGCGGACGCGGGCACCGCCCCGAACGTCGCCACTCCGGCGGCCGCGATCACGAAGGCGGACGCCGTCGCGACGGCTTTCCTCCGTGTGCGAGCAGTGTGTTCAGACATTGCTTCTCCCTCCAGGCATCGCCGCGAGGGTTCCCGCGGCGGTGCGGATGTCGTGCACCGGTCAGGCGCACAAGTACAACCTTTACCGTGAAACCCCTATGCATGGGAACAGGATCTGCTGAATGTGGAGAACTTTCTTCTTCCGGCCTCAGGACTCAGGCCGAGGCGCGCACCAGGGCGAGGGCGTCGAAGCAGACCAAGTTCGTCGATCCCGTCCCTCCGGTTTCGATCCGAATCGCTCGGGAAGTCTGCAGACACTCGCCGAAGACCGCGACGGCGGATACGGCGAAGATTCTCGCCGTGAATTCGTCGTCGAGCACGTCCGTGAGGATCGCTGCGAGCTCGTCCACGCGCCTCAGACGCACGCTGGCGAGTCGCGACTGCACCGCGGGCGTTCGCGCCACGACCTCGAATCTGAGTCGCAGCGAATGGGGCGACTCCTCGGCCAGCTCGATGACAGGCTCGAACATGCGTCGCACGAGGAGCCAGACGTCGTCGACGGAGTGGCGTTCCGACGCGTCAGAAGGCGGCTCGAAGTCGACATCGAGGCGCGCGAGTGAGAAGAGGACGATGTCCTCCTTGGCAATGAAGTAGCGGAAGAACGTGGCGCGTGAGATGCCCATCTCCGTGGCGAGCTCGGTCACGGTGATCTCGTCGAACCCGACGTCCTCGTGCGCATCCGCGCCTGCGGAATCTGCGGCTCCGATGTCTTCTACGTGCACATCGGCGGCATCCCCCCGCGCCAGTCCCACACGCCGCTCGGTCACGAGCCGGCGGGCGAGGTGGTCGAGATCGGCGCCGACGTCACGGATGTCGCGATCGGTGACCACGTCGTCATCAACCCCATGTCCTCTTCTGATGGAATCATCGGCAACGGCGGTGCGCAGGGCGCCCTCTCGGAATACATCGTGCTCAGGGAGGCTCGGGCCGGCGTGCACTTCCGCGTGATCCCCGCCGAGGTGCCGTGGCATGTCGCCGCGTTGAACGAGCCGATGGCGGTCGCCTATCACGGGGTCAACCGCTCCGGTGCCCGCGAGGGCACTCGAGCGGTCGTCTTCGGTGCCGGCCCCATCGGGCTCGGCGCGGCCATCGCCCTGAAATCGAAGGGCGCCGCCCACGTCGTGGTCATCGACATCCTTCCGCGCCGGCTGGAGAAGACGCTCCTAGTCGGGGCCGACGCCGTGATCCACTCCGCGGAGGAGAACGTGATCGAGCGCCTCATCCAGCTCCACGGAGAAGCACCCGGTTTCATGCGTGGACCGGCGCGCCCGGCGACCGACGTCTACATCGACGCGGCAGGGATCCCGAGCGTCATCGCGACCGCGCTGGCCGCGATCCGCCACCGCGGCGTGCTCACGATCGTCGCCGTGCACAAGAACCCCGTCGAGCTGGACCTCCAGGAGATCCTCACGACCGAGGTCGACATCCGGATGTCCATGGGATATCCCACGGAGATCTTCGAAGTCACCGACTCGATCATCACCGACTGGGAGAAATACCAGCACATCGTGAGCGACGTCGTGCCCTTCGATCATGCCGAGGACGCCATCCGGCTTGCGTCGACTCCCGGGGCTGCGGACAAAGTCGTCATCACCTACAACTGAGGCGAGCACCGCGCCGCGCGGAGTTCAGGTGCTGCGGAGCGGCAACGCGAGAAGATGACCGGAGAGAGTCTTGCCATGGGGATCCGCGGTCGCCGATCGCGTCACGCCGCCGTCCAGTCGATGCGGGATGACGATCGACAGCGCGCTCAAAGCGTCCAGGGAGCGGACGGTGATGCCCTCGACGTCACGGATCTGGAAGTGTGCGGCCAGCGCGCCACTCGTGACGACACCTCGCAGCAAGCCGAAGTCACTCTCATCGAACGGCGCCACGAACAGAATCGAACTGTCGCCTTTGTCCCCCGCGCGCGCATGGGCGATGTCGTGAAGCGTGCGCCTGCTCATCTCATCGTCACCTTCGTGGTCACGGCTGCGCGATCGATCATCGTCGACACGATCCCGAGCGTCTCTCGGATCGAGGTGGTCACGCCTCCCCCGCCATACGGCCCGTTCGTGTAGAGAGCTTCGACCTCGTCGCACAAGACGGTCGCAACAGTGCGGTCGAACGTACGCGCGGAGATCCGCAGACGCACTTCGGACGGCGTCCTGTCCGCATACGGCCACCACGGCCGCGTCGCGTCGACTCCGATGTAGCCGACCGACAGCAGATCCGGATCGAGGCCGTGAATGTGACTCCAGCGCTCGTGCACAATCTCGGCCGCCATCTCGGCCCTGGCCACGCAGCCCGCACCGGAGTACGAGATCTCCGCGACCGCGAGGTGGCCGTCGCGGACGCCGACGCTGACCTTCAGCTGTTCCGGCTTGCCCGCGTGGCGGGCGCCTTCGACGGTGACTGCCGAATCAGCTTCGGAGCGAATGCGGACGTGACTGAAGTCGATCGTGACGTCGGGGGTCTTGTAGGACGCCGGGTCGTCGATCTCATAGAGCAGCTGCTCCAACACGGTTCTCCGATCGATCATCCCACCGGTGTCCGGCAGCTTGGAGTACGTCGCGGACCCGTCTGATCGCACATCGGCCATCGGAAAGCCCAGATCCCAGAGCCTGTCCACTCGCTTGCGGCCGGCGTCGGCGAAGTATCCTCCGGTGAGCTGTCCGGCGCACTCGAGGAGATGCCCGACGAGGCTCGCCCGCGCGATCGCGCCCAGGTCGTCGAACGCCCAGCCGAAACGGTGCACCAGCGGAGCGACGAACAGGGCCGCGTCCGAACAGCGCCCGGCGATGACCACCTGCGCTCCCGCATCGAGCGCCTCCACCAACGGCTCGGCCCCGATATAGGCGTTCGCGGAGACCACGCGATCGCGGATGTCCCACAGCGTGTCATCCGTGCCCAGGATCCGAGCTCCCCGCAGATCGAGTGCCGCCAGCACGTCGTCTCCGGTGACCGCGGCGATGACGGGGTCCAGGCCGATGTCGTCGCAGAGTGCGCGCGTCGCCTCGGCGGCGCCGATCGGATCAGCGGCACCGGCGTTGGTCGTCACAACGGCACCGACCGGCAGCAGATGCGGGAATGTGCCTGCGAATCGCCGCAGGATCCGGGAATCGAAGCCCGATCCCGTGCCCTCCTTGTGCGACTGCTGCGCCACACCGATGGTGCGTTCCGCGAGGCACTCGAACGCCATGGCGTCCAGTCCGCCGTACCGGGCCAGATCATCGGCAGGCTGCACCCGATCTCCGGCGAACCCCGCCCCGACGCCGATGCGGAACATGCCGGATCCCACCGGCGGGGCCGGACGACGCTGCTCTGAGATGATCATGGCCGGGGAGTTCCTTTCCAGTGATCGAGGATCCCTGAGAACGACGCGGAGACGGTTCGGCATGAGCCGCCGAGGTGCATCACCTCGGAACGCGGGCCCTCGAATCGAGCCCAGGGCAGCGATCCCTCACGGATGAACGCACCGATCATCTGGCGCAGACGCCCACTCAGTCCCGCCTCTGGGCTGCCGTCGGGCACGTTGCCGAAAAGCAGCCGTGCAGGCAGGTTGTGGTCGGCCGGACTGTCGTCGGGCCGATCCACCTGCGCGACCCAGGATCTCCCGCCCGCGGCGTTCTGGCCGATGGCCGCGCGCGCTGCGGGAAGCCGGTAGATGTAGTCGGTGAGGATTCTCTCCCGGGTCACCGCGAGATCCGCGGTCGCGTAAGCCGCCACCACCTCGGCAGGATCCGGCACGCCCCACGCACCGAGTTCGGCGACGATCTGCGCGACATCCTTCGGGGAGAACTCCTCATCCGCTCCGCGCAGGCTCGCGACTTCGGCACCTGCCACGACGAACAGCAGCGGGATATCCCGCGCCTGCCCGTCGGCGATCGCCTGTAGCGGATGCGCGGTGAGCACGGGATGAGGGGCGTCGACGTCGAGAACGACCCCGAACGAATCCGGCACAGGAGCGTTCCGCCTGCCGATCTCGCGCGATCCGACCACGCGCTGAGCTGCGAGGATCTCCGCTCCAGAGAGCTCGTGCAACCGGACCAGGGCGTCGTCTTCCGGGATCCCGGCTGCCGCGACGAACTGCGCTGCGTGACGGCGTGCCTGCATGAGCGGCACGATCCTCGAGGCCCCGCCCGAGATGAGGACAAGACCCTGGAAAAGCCCCGCTGCGGCGGGAGCGGCGAGCAGCGCCGCAGCGAGGAATGCTCCGGAGCTCTGGCCCATGACCGTGACACGGTCAGGATCCCCTCCGAACGCGGCCGCGTTCCGCCGCACCCACCGGAGCGCCGCGATCACATCCCTCAGTCCAAGATTCGAAGCCTCGGGCAGCCCATGATCGATGAGCGTCGCGAAGCCCAGCGCCCCCGTCCTGTGGTTCGCGGACACCACGATCATTCTCTGTTCCGCCGCGAGGCGTGCGCCGTCGAAGATCGGCAGGGCCGACGACCCGCCCTCGAACCCGCCTCCGTACACCCAGAACAGCACGTCCGCGTCTGCCGCGCCCTCCGGCACCCAGACGTTGAGCGTGAGGCAGTCCTCGGACAGAGGCAGGCCGTCGACGAGGGGAGTCTCGGGTTGCACCGGTGATGCGCCGAACGCGTCGGCGGCGAGAGGCTCCGCCCAGCCCAGATGGGGCCGGGGCGCAGCGAATCGCAGATCGCCCAGGGGCGGGGCGCTGAACGGCAGTCCGAGATAGGCGGTGGTCCGCCCCAGCGAACGGCCAAGGACCGGGCCGTCCGTCGTCGCGATCAGGCGCGTGCTCATGCCCGATCCTCCTCGAGGTCGCGTTGCACGACGTCCGGCAACGGCGGGATCGCGCGGAGCAGGTCCTTCGTGTACTCGGTGCGGGGCGATCGGTAGATCGAGTCGCAGTCCCCTTCCTCGACGAGATCGCCGCGCAGCATCACCCCGACACGGTCGCACAGGAACTCGACGACCGAGAGGTCATGCGAGATGAACAGATACGTCAATCCCAGTTCGTCCTGCAGATCCTTCATGAGGTTGAGCACCTGCGCTTGCACGGAGACGTCGAGGGCAGAGACCGGTTCATCGGCGACGATGAGCCGGGGTTCCAACGCGAGAGCACGAGCGATCATGATGCGCTGACGCTGACCGCCGGAGAACTCGATGGGTTTGCGCTCGAGAGCGGACGGCGCGAGACCGACCTGGTCGAGAAGGGTCGCGGCACGACGAAGGCGGTCGGCCCTGCTGTGCAGGCCGTGGATCTCCCACGGTTCGCTGATGAGCTCGAGCACCGACATGCGGGGATTGAGTGCCCCATACGGATCCTGGAACACCATCTGCACGTCGCGTCGGTACGCCCGCAGAGCCCGACCGTTCAGCCGGGTCACGTCCTGGCCGTCGAATCGGATCGCTCCCGTCGTCGGAGAATTCAGCTGCGCGACCATCCGCGCGACCGTCGTCTTACCGGATCCGGACTCCCCCACAAGGCCGTAGCTCGACCCCGCCTCGATCCGGAAGGACACGCCTTTGACGGCATGGAACGTGCTCTTGCGCAACGGCGGGCCGACACGGAAGTCCTTGACGAGTCCCTCGATCTCAAGCAGTGCGGTCATGCGGCCACTCCCTCGGGCAGGTCTCGCACCCAGTGCCCTGGCGACACCTCGCGCAAGTCGGTCGGCGTGCCTGCTGCGTCCAGCTCACGCGTATCCTTGAGCCATGGCGCGGAGGTCGCGATGGACGGCAGCCGACGCCTGACGTCACCGAGACGCGGCGAGGCATCGAGCAGCGCACGGGTGTAGGCGTGACCGGGCGTCCGCATGATCTGAGCCGTGCGGCCGCGTTCGACGATCTCGCCCGCATACATCACGGCGACTTCTTCGCAGGTCTCCGATACCACCCCGAGGTCATGGGTGATCATCAGCAGCGAGAGCCCGAGCCGCTCCTGAAGCCCGCGCAGCAGTTCGATGACCTGGCGCTGCAGCGTCACATCCAAGGCGGTTGTCGGCTCGTCCGCGATGAGCAGATCCGGCTCGCAGGAAATCGCCATCGCGATCATCACCCGCTGCCGCATGCCTCCGGAGAGCTGGCCGATTCGATTGCCGAGGATGTCGCGCGCCTTCGACAGACCGACGAGATCGAGAAGCTCGACGGCACGCTCCCGTCGCTCGGCACGACTGAGCGACGTGTGCGCACGCAGTCCCTCCGTCAGCTGCACGCCGATCGGCAGCACCGGGTGCAGTGCGGACATCGGCTCCTGGAACACGAAGCCGATTCGGTCTCCCGCGAGCTCACGGCGCCGGCCGGGTGCCATCCCGATGAGCTCCTCGCCATGGAAGCGCGCGGATCCGGAGCAGGTCAGGTTGTCGGCGAGCAGGCCGGCGATCGCGAGAGCTGTCAGCGACTTCCCGCTCCCGGACTCGCCGACGAGGGCGAGCTTCGACGAGCGCTCCAAGGTGAAGTCGACGCGACGAACTGCAGGGTAGGCCCGACCACGACGGCGAGCGGACACGGAAAGGTCCTGCACCTGCAACGCGGGGGTGTCTGTGACGGTCATCGTGACTGCGCTCCATACTGAACTCGAGGATCGACGACCGCATAGAGCACGTCGATCACCAGGTTGACGATGATGATGGCCGTGCCGCTGAACAGGACGATCCCCTGGATGAGGTTGTAGTCGCGGTTGGACACCGCATTGAACATGAGCTGCCCGATGCCAGGGATGCCGAAGATGTTCTCGATCACCACGCTTCCGGAAATGAGACTCGCTGCGAGCAGGCCGATGACCGTGAGCAGCGGGAGCGCAGCGAGCCGCGAGATGTGCGTGCGTGCGATGCGCGAGCTTCCCAGGCCGAGCGATCGCGCGGTGACCACGAAAGGCTCACCGATCACGTCCAGAAGTGAACCCCGGGTGATGCGGCTGACGAAGCCGACCTCTCCGAGCCCGAGAGCGAGCGACGGCAGGATGAGGGATTGCAGATGCGGGACGAAACCGGCTGACGGCGGGATGTATCCTCCGACCGCGAACCAGCGCAGGCCGACCGCGAAGACGATGATCAGCAGCAGCGCGAGGAAGTAGTTCGGAACCGAGATCCCGAGGATGCCGAGCGCCTTCGCCGCGCGCCCCTCGGGGCGACGGCGACCGAACGCAGCCACGGCGCCGAGAACGATCCCGAGAACGAGTCCCCAGATCAGGGCGAGCACGCTGATCTCGATGGTCACCGCTGCATAGCCCGGAATGACCTGGGCGACGGGCTGCTGCAGGAAGGTGCTCTTGCCGAGCTGCAGGGTGGCCATGTCGCCCAGAAATCGGCCGAATTGCACGAGCGGTGCCTGATCGAGGCCCATCTGGTGCCGCAGTGCCGCGACCTGCGCAGGGGTCGCCTGATCTCCGAGGATGATCGCGGCGGGGTCGCCCGGCGCCAGACGGATCAGCAGGAACACGAGGATCAGCGGCACCAGGACGGTGGGAAGGAGCGCCAGCAGACGCTGCACGAGATAGGTGATCATGGTTCAGCGCTCCGTCATGCGGGGGTCAAGGAGGTCGCGGATGTCATCGATCAGCACATTGGTCGCGAGCACTGTCCCGATGAGGGCCGCACCGGGAAACACCCACATCCACCACGCCGTGCTCAGGTAGCTGCGCGACGCGGCCAGGCTGGCGCCCCAGCTCGGAACGTCCGGCGGCAGCCCCGCGCCGATGAAGCTCAGCGCGGATTCGACCAGGATCGCGACGGTGAAGGCGATCGCGCCCTGCACGAGGATCGGGGTCAGGCAGGCCGGCAGCACGTACCGCCAGAGGATCCTCCCTCGACCTGCGCCTGCGGCGCGGGCCGCGTCCATCATCGGCAGTTCCGCGACGACGAGGGACGTGCTGCGCACCACCCGGGTGACGCCGGGGAACAGCACGATGACCAGGCAGATGTTCACCGTGATGAGGCCCGGACCCAGGATCGCCACCATCGCCAGTGCGAGCACGAGAACGGGGAACGACATCACGCCGTCGACGACGCGCATCACGACAAGATCGAACCAGCGATACGTGCTCGCCAGCACGGCGATCACTGTGCCGAGGATGGTGGCGCCAAGACCGCTGATCACGCCCACCGCCAGCGACGACCGAGCGCCGACGACCACGCGAGCGAACACATCGCGGCCATAGTTGTCCGTCCCGAACCAATGCTCGCCGGAAGGCGGCTTAAGTCGAGCCGCTCCCGAGAACGCGTTGGGATCCGAGACCAGGAGCGGACCGAGGGCCGCCGCGACCACGAGCGCCGCGAGGATCACGATGGCGGCGGCTGCTCCTCTGCGTCGGATCAGCCGCGCCCAGAGACCGCGTGGCGGTGCCTTCGTTGCCGTTGCGCCTGCGGCCGACACCGGAACTGTGCTCGTCGACATCTCGATTCGCTCCCTTCTCGCCTTCCGGCCTTACTTGGCGGACTTCCAGTAGTTGAAGTAGAGCTGATTGCCGCCGTTCTTGACGCCGTCTGTGGAGTGCACATCTTTGGCGAACACGACGGTGCCGCCGGACACGGTACCGAACTTGAGGAATGGCACATCGGTGTAGATCAGGGCCTGCAGCTTGTCCCATGTCGCCTTGCGCTCTGACTCACTGGCAGAAACCGACAGTGTCTTCAACAAGGCGCTCTTCTCGGCGCTCGACCACCCTCCTGGGAAGGTGTCCTGCAGATAGGGGAGCAGCAACGGATCCGCGTATGTCGGAATCGCTGAGGAGAAGATGTCGTACTTCGTCGGGTCGGTGCGCTTCGCGATGATCGTCGCCTGATCCACGACCTGGAGGTCGATGTTGAAGCCGAGCTTCTTCAGCTCCTGCTGGGCGGGAACGGCCGGCCCGTACCAGGTGGGGTCGTCCTGCGTGGTGTACCAGGTGATCTTCTCGTTGCTGTAGCCCGCTTCACTCAGCAGCTTCTTGACCTTTTGCGGGTCGGGCGCGTTGTAATGCCCCTTCGTTCCAGCGTCGGTGTGCCAGGTCGTGTTGTCTTTCGTGAAGATGCTGCCGTCGACATCGAAATTGGCGGGATCGCCGAAGCCGGCAGACATGATGTCGCTCATGTTGAGCGCAGCGAGAAACGCCTGCCTCATCTTCACATTCGCCATCACGCCGCTGATCTTGTTGAACACGATCGTCGGGCTCGACTGCTTGGCGAGCAGCCCCGCGGCCACCGTGGAGCTGGTCGAGACGGTGGCGTAGTCGTCGAGGGTCCCCATGGCCACATCGACCAGGCCCGTGGTCACGGCCTGCATGCGCGTCGAACTCGTCGGCATCGGCTTGAACATGATCTCGTCCAGGTAGGCGTGCTTCGCACCGGTGCCGCCGCTGGATGCGCCATCGGGCGAGCGATATCCAGACCACTTCTTCAGTGTGATCTCCTGACCCGCGACGTTCGAATCGAGGGTGTACGGCCCCGTGCAATCGAGCTTGTCCAGAGCCTGAGTCGCGGGACGGCCGGCGACGACGGATGCGGGCATGATGTACGCCGTCGTCAGCAGTGTGGGAATCAGCAGACTGGACGAGTTCAGGCGCAGAGTCACCGTCGTGTCATCGGTTTCGTCGATGCCCGACAGCAGGCCCTTGAGGATCGACCCATTGCCGGGCGTCTCCTCGTAGCGGGTCAGGCTCGCGATCACGTCTTTCGACGTCATCGGCTGCCCGTCTTGGAAGCTCACGCCGCTGCGCAGTTTGATGACGTACGTCTGCTTCGAGTCGTAGGTCGAGCTCTCCGCGAGCACCGGCTTCACCTTGAAGGCGGTGTCGACGTCGAACAACGGCTCGCATACGTTGCGGGCGATGATCCAGTTCGCCTGAAGCGTCGTCGCGTAGGGGTCGATGATCGCGGGAAGCGCGGACACTGCCACGGTCAGCGTCCCGCCCGAGGCGGGTGTCGCCGAGGCGGACGCGGCGGGGTCCGTCTGCCCGCTCCCGCCGGAGCAGGCGGACAGGGCGATGGCGCTCAGGGCGACCGCGGCGATCGGCATGATTCGACGCCGGAACGCCGAGGACGAACTCAGGTGAGACTTCATTGCTTCTCCTGTCAGATCTGGCATCGGTGCCTTGCGACGGTATTGGATACGTCGTCGACATTGGATACAGTACATCCAAGGGGTAGGATCTCGTCAAGTCGGAACTGCAGATCGTCGCAAATCAGGAATCGTCGACAGTGAGGACCCCGGCACCGAAAGGAGTCCCATGTCGCCGGAAGCGATCGCGGAACTGATCCGCAGAGCAGTACGCGAGAAGGTCTTCGCGCCAGGGACGCCTCTGATTCAGGAGGATCTCGCGCAGCGGTTCGGCGTCAGCCGGAGCCCGGTGCGCGAGGCGCTGCGCATCCTGTCCAGCGAGGGACTGGTCCTCATGCAGCCGGGAGAAGGAGCGACGGTGCGCGCACTGTCGCGGGCCGATCTGGAGGAGATCTACGATCTCCGCCTCGCCCTTGAGCCGCTGATCGCACGGTCTGTCGTCGCAGAGTCCCGGCCGCGTGACCTCGCGTCATTGGAGAAGCTCGAAGGGATCATGTCCAGCGCCGCCGGCACCGATGCATGGATGCGCGCCAACTTCGAGTTCCACCGGCACATGTACGGGATGATCGGGCGTCCACGCACGGAAGCGATCCTCGATGGTCTGCTGAGCGCCGTCCAGCCCTATTCTCAGGAGAACATCGAGCAGCTCGGAGGTCGGCAGACAGCCGACGACGAGCATCGGCTCATGATCGCCGCGATCCGCGCCGACGATCCCGAGGCGCTCGCTCAGCTGATCACGGTGCATCTTCGCGCAGCTCGCGATCGACTCGCGCTCGCGTACGAGGAGACGGAAGCGCCCGACCCGTTGCGCATGCTGCGTCCGTGATCACGCCGGCGGCGGCGCCGTGGTCTCGCGGATGATCAGAGACGATCCCGCCACGACACTCTTGTCCTGTACTGACGGACGAGGTCGACAGAATCGGGCGCCTCGCTACTGCGTTCGCTCCGGATCCGCGGCGCACTCCGGATCCGACTCGCTGGTCGCGCTCGGATCCGCGGCGCACACGGCTGAGTCCGCACCGGTGGCCGTGACCGCGAGCCGACGCTCCGGGTCGAGCTTGCTCAGGATCGCGTAAGAGAGGGTGGCGAGCTGGTCGACACCGTCATCGTCGAGACCGTCGAGGATCATCCGCCGGACGGCATCCGCGTACAGACCGGCGCTCTCGGCGAAGACCGTCTCCCCCGCGTCGGTGAGGATCGCATTCGTGGCGCGGCCGTCCTCCTCGCACGGGGCGCGCATGACCAGATCCTTGCGCTCGAGGCTGGTCACGACGCGCGACAGACGGGCGAGGGTCGCGTTCGTGCGGGAGGCGAGGGCGCTCAGGCGCAGCCGATGACCGTCCGCCTCGTGCAGTGCTTCCAGCAGCGTGAACTCGAACGAGGTGATGCCCGCAGGGGCGAGCTCTTTGTCCAGCGCCGTCGGCAGCAGCTCGAGCAGGGCGTGCAGGCGCGCGACCGCCACGCGCTGGTCGTACCGCAATACCGGAGAGCTCATGAAACTCATCATAGTCGTTGTTTGTATCTACAAGTAAATCTGGTGTACAGTCTCAGTTGTAGGTACAACAAAAAGGAGAATCTCATGACTCAGGTCAGCATCATCGGCACCGGCAACATGGCAAACGCGATCGGCGGAGTGTTCGCCGACGGTGGCAGCAGCGTCTCCTACATCCCCAAGGCCAACACCGGCGCTGCGCCGCTGGAAGGCGAGATCGTCGTGCTCGCTGTTCCGTACCCGGCAGTGGACAGCATCATCGCCGCCTACGGCGACCAGCTCGACGGCAAGATCATCGTCGACATCACCAACCCGCTGAACTTCGAGACCTTCGACTCGCTCCCGGTTCCCGCCGGCAGCTCGGCCGCCGCCGAGATCCAGTCCCGGCTGCCGGGTGCCCGTGTCCTGAAGGCGTTCAACACGACCTTCGCCGGAACCCTCGTCAGCAAGAAGATCGGCGACGCCGCGACGACCGTGCTGATCGCCGGCGATGACGCAGCCGCCAAGGAGCTGCTCGCCAACGCCGTCAAGGCCGGCGGAGTCTCTGCCATCGACGCCGGATCCCTGTCCCGCGCCCACGAGCTCGAAGCGCTCGGATTCCTACAGCTGACACTCGCCGCCGCGGAGAAGTTCAGCTGGACCGGCGGCTTCGCCGTCACCCTCTGACCACCCTTCTTGCAGACCCGGAGGTTCTGATGGAATCGCTCAATCCCGACACGTCCATGGACGCGGTGACCCTCCGGGTCGGCGACCTCGAGGGCATGTCGTCCTACTACGCCGATGCCCTCGCGCTCGCGCCCCTCGAAGAGCGGGTCCGCGGCCGCGAGGTGCATCGCGTGCTCGGGCGCGGCACCACCCCGATGGTGCGCCTGGTGCACACGCCGGATCTGCCGGGGGTCGATCCTCGGCAGGCCGGGCTGTACCACACGGCGTTCCTGTTCGACGATGCGCCCAGCCTCGCGTCGACCGTCTATCGGGCCGCGCAGAACGCGCGCAGCCGCTTCGTCGGTTCGAGCGATCACCTCGTCAGCGAGGCGTTCTATTTCACCGACCCCGAGGGCAACGGCATCGAGCTGTACACGGACCGTCCCCGCTCGCAGTGGGCGTATTCGCACGGCGAGATCCAGATGGCGACGAACTACCTCGACCCGAACGCGTACCTGCAGCGGCACCTCACGCAGGACGTGCTGGATGCCGGGCCGCTTCTCTCAGGCCGCGTCGGTCACGTGCACCTCCAGGTGGGTGACGTCGAGGTCGCCCGCGCGTTCTATGTCGACGCCCTCGGGTTCGAGTCCACCGCGACCGGATACCCTGGCGCGCTCTTCGCCTCGGCCGGCGGCTATCACCACCACATCGCGATGAACGTCTGGCATTCGGCCGGCGCCGGCCCCCGGGCCGCGAGCCTGGGATTGGGCGATGTGTCGGTCGCGGTCCCTGCGCGCGAAGACCTCGACGCCCTCGCCGAGCGGCTGAAGGGGCACTCCGTGCCGTTCGCGGACGACGGGCGCGCCGTGCGCATCGATGACCCGTGGG
Organism: Microbacterium panaciterrae; assembly: GCF_039541635.1. NCBI lineage: Bacteria > Bacillati > Actinomycetota > Actinomycetes > Micrococcales > Microbacteriaceae > Microbacterium > Microbacterium panaciterrae. Next base: position 83,258 of record NZ_BAABGP010000026.1, on the reverse strand, counting down.
GCACGCAGGTGACCGTCGCCGTCTCCGGTGCGACCGTCGGCGACGTGCTCGCATGAACGGGCTGCACGCGCTCACCGCGGACGACGGGCTCGTCCGCGGCGACGGGCCGACCGCGCTGTTCCTGCACGGCTATGGATCCCATGAGCAGGATCTGGCGTCGCTCGCACGCTGGCTGCCCGCGGGCATCCCGTGGGCGTCGCTGAGGGCGCCGATCGCGCTGCCGCAGGGCGGAAGCGCCTGGTTCCCCATCACCACGCCGGGAAACCCGGACGTGGAGCCCGTGGCGATCGGCACCGACGCGATCTGGTCCTGGGTCGATGAGCACCTCGGATCCGGTGCCCCCGTCGTCCCGATCGGGTTCTCCCAGGGTGGTCTGATGGCCACCCAGCTGCTGCGGACCCGTCCGGCTCAGGTCGCCGCCGCGGTCGTGCTCGCCGGCTTCGTCCAGGCGTCCGCGCAACCCGGCGACGAGATGCTGGCGACCAGCCGACCTCCCGTGTTCTGGGGGCGCGGCGCCGAGGACCGGATGATCACCGCCGAGGCGGTGCACCGGACGCGCGGCTGGCTCCCCGCGCACGCGACGCTCGTGGAGCGCGTCTACCCGCAGCTCGGCCACAGCATCGACGCCTCGGAGATGGATGACGTGCGGCACTTCCTCACCGAAGCGCTCGCGATCACGCCGGCGGCGGCGCCGTGCTCTCGCGGATGATCACCGTCGGCCGCTCGGAGGAGAACTTCTTCGGCTTGCCGCCGGCGATGAGCGTCTCGAGCAGACCGTAGGCACGGGAGCCGAGGCCGGCGAAGTCCTGGTCCACGGTCGTGAGCGGCGGGGTCCACATGCGGGCGAGCGGATGGTCGTCGAACCCGACCACGCTGACGTCGCCCGGCACCGACTTGCCCGCCTCGGTCAGCCCGCGGATGACGCCCATCGCGATCTCATCGTTTCCGCAGAACACGGCGGTCACGGCCGGATCCGCGGCGAGCGCACGCCCGATCTCCCGGCCGGATTCGGGTTCCCAGCCGGCATCCACAGGAACCGGGACGCGCGCGCCGTGCGCGACGAGGGCGCGCCTCCAGCCGGTCGTGCGGCCGTCCTCCTTGCGCGAGGGCGGCACGCGCACGTGCTGCACCGTCTCGTGCCCGAGTCCGAGCAGGTAGTCGACGACCTCCGCGGCGGCGTCGGCCTCCGCCAGCACCGCCTGCGGCACGCCCACCTCTCTCACCCCCGAGATCGAGACCGTGGGGATGGACTTCGGGATGCGGTGCAGGGCGGCGACTCCGGGCGGATCGAACTTGAGCACGACGACGCCGGCGAGAGGCTGGTCCAGGACGAGGGACACCGCCCGGGCGACGATCTCGTCCTCCGCTGATTCGACGACCGTGATCGACACGGTGTATCCCGCCCCGCGCGCGCTTTCCTCGATGCCGCGGATCGTCTCGGCATAGCCGTAGCGCGAGGTGTTGCCGGCGATCACGGCGATGAGCTTCGGTTGCCGGGCGACGAGGGCGCGTGCCGCCGCCGACGGCCGGAAATCGAGCTCCTCGATCGCCTTCATGACCTTCGAGCGCTTCTCCTCCGACACGTACGCGGCGCCGTTGAGCACACGAGAGACGGTGGGCACCGACACCCCGGCCCGCCGCGCGACATCGCTGATCACGGGTGGTTTCGGCGTGTTGTTCGGCATCGCCCTCAGCATAGCGACGCACCTCGACGGCACCCGCTCGGCCGCGCTCGCGGGCGCTCCACCGGACGGATCACTTGACGGCGCCGCTGGTGATGCCCGAGATGATCCGCCGCTGCATGACCGCGAACGTGATCAGCAGCGGCAGGCTCATCAGGATGATGTACGCGAAGATCAGATGCCAGTTCTGCAGATACAGGCCCGAGCTGGCGACCTGGTAAAGATTCAGCGGCAGGGTGTCGAGGCGACCGCCGACCACGAACAGCGCGTAGAACACGTCGTTCCAGATGTAGAGGCAGATCAGGATCGTGGCCGTCGCGAGCGTCGGCCCGAGCAGCGGGAGGATGATCCGGAAGAAGACCTTCACCGGGCCGGCCCCATCCACGCGCGCCGCCTCCTCGAGCTCGACCGGGATCGTGCGCACGAATCCGGTGACGAAGAAGATGACGGTCGACAGGTACATCCCCATGTAGACGCCGATCATTCCGACAGCGGTGCCGGCAAGACCGAGCTGACGCAGCAGCAGGACGATGGTCACCACCGCAGGCGGCAGCACGATGCCGCTGATCCCGAGCGCGTACACGAACGCGATCCCCCTGCTACGGCGGCGGCCGAGGATCCAGGAGGCCATCGCTCCCAGCAGCAGCACGCCGAACACGGACGGAACCATGATCAGGAGGCTGCCGAGGAAGGCGGGGATCATCCGGCCCTGATCGAACACGGTGGCGAAGTTCTGGAACAGCTGCCAGGTCGACGGGAGTGCGAGGCTCGGGTTGAGGGCCTCGGCCTGGTCCTTGCCGGCCGTGACGACGACGAGCCAGAACGGCACGCCGAGCAGGACCACGACGAGCAGGATCGCGACGATCGGCTGGATGAGGCGGGATGCTCGGAAAGACGGGCGCGTCCGGCGCCGCGTGGTGATGAGGGCGCTCACAGCACGCTCTCCCTTCTGCGCAGGAAGTAGATGACGGGGAAGGCGAGGATCGTCACCATCAGGAACAGGCTGAGGCTCATGGTGGTGGCCTGAGCGAACAGCCCCTGCCCGAAGGTGCGGAAGATGAAGATGTTGAGCAGCTCCGTCGTGCCGCCCGGACCTCCCCCGGTCGTGGCCTGCACGATGTCGAAGCCGTTCATCGAGCCGAGCAGCGCGGTGGCCACGTTGAACGTCACGGCCGGCGCCAGCAGCGGGAAGCGGATGGTGCGAAGGGTGGTCCACCAGCTCGCGCCGTCGAGGCGGGCGGCCTCCAGGATGTCTTCGTTGATCGTCTTGAGCCCGGCCAGGTAGATGAGCATCGAGAGGCCCATCCATTTCCACGCGTGGATGAGCGCGACCACGACCAGGGTCCAGGTCGTGCTGCCCAGCCAGGCGATCGTGATGTGCTGACCGGTGAAGAACGACAGGATCTGATTGAGTCCGCCCTCCGGCTTCAGCAGCGCCTGGAAGATGTAGCCGACGGCGAGCGCCGACATGACGACGGGCACGAAGAACGCGACCCGGGCGAACCTGTTGACCCGGGTGTCCCGCTCCAGCACGAGTGCGAGGACGAGTCCGAAGAGGTTCTGGAAGATCGCCACCAGGATCGCGTAGATCAGCGTGATCCTGAGGTCTTTGAGCAGACTGCCGTTGCTGAACAGCGAGGTGAAGTTCTCGAGTCCGACGAAGCTGATGTCGCTGTGGAAGCTCGACCAGTTGGTGAACGCGTAGACGAAGTTGAAGATCGTCGGCACGAAGAAGAAGACCACGAGCACGATCAGTGCGGGCACGAGGAACCATGCGGGATGATCCTGCCGCCTTCCCCTGGCACGTCGCGACGCCGGGGGCTTCCTGGCCGTCGCGGCCGTCGCCGGTCGGGTGAGCTGAGCCGTCATGAGGGTCATCGGCCTTTCGTGTCTGTGTGGTTCGGGACGCCGGGGCGGCGGCGGGTGTCGCCGCCCCGGCGCAACCGGGAGAGGAGGACTAGAAGCCCTTCACTCCCTGTGCCTTCGCGAGCTGGGCGAACTGGTCCTGGGTGGTCTGCGCGACCTGGACCGGCGTCTTCGTGCCCTGGATCATGTCGGCGAGGTTGAGATACAGGTCGGGGTTGGCCACGGCAAGAGCCTGCATCGAACCAACCGACGTGTCCAGCGACCGTGCGACGTCCTGCAGCGCGGTCGGCACGTCGCTCGGGGTGTCGACGCCCTTGATGAGCGAGACGGTCGACTGCGCCTTCACGAAGTCCTTGTATCCGTCGCCGAGCCAGTAGCTGAGGAACTGCCGCGCCGCGGACTCGCGCTTGCTGTCGCCGGTCTTGAAGGCGACCAGGGCGTTGGACTGGTCGGGGATGAAGGTCCCGACGTTGCCCTTCGGCGAGATCGGGAAGAACCCGATCTTCTTGTTCAGCTCATCGGTGTTCGAGGTCGCCTGCAGCTCGCCGAAGAACGAGTTGACCTGCATGGCCATGGCCGCCTTCCCGTCGAGCAGAGCCTTGCCCTGATCGACGAAGGTCGCGGTCTTGATGTCGGAGTTGAACAGACCCTCCTGGATCAGCTTCTGGTAGTTGTCGATCGCGGTCTGGATCGTGGGGTCGGTGAACTTCTCCTCGTTCTTGTTCACCTTGTCCCACAGCCCACCCTTGGCGGCATCGGCCAGCTGCGCCTGCACCCACCACTGGGTGGCCCACTTGTCGCCGCCCATCTCGTAGAACGGGTCGACGCCCTTGGCCTTCAAGGCCTGCGCATCCTGGATGAGCTCATCCCAGTTCTTCGGCGTCGACGTGATGCCGTTGGCCGAGAGGACCTCCTTGTTGTAGTAGACGCCGATGACGGCGGGCGTGGTCACCAGGGCCGCGTAGCGGGTGCCGTCCAGGAGACCGGTCATGTCGCCGAGGCTCCCCGTGTAGTTCTGCACCCACGGTGCTCCATCGAGCGACTGCAGATTCTGCTTCGCGTTGAGTGCGGTGAGCTCGGAGGCCGTCGGCTGCCAGAACGCCAGATCGGGCTTGTCGCCCGTCGCGACCTTCGTCTGGATGCCCTGCTCGTACGGGTCTGGGATGGTGACGACCTTGACCTTCGCGCCGGTGAGCTTCTCGAAGCCGGAGATGACGCTGTCGGCGGTCTTGTTCGAGTTCTGCGCGGCCCAGATCGTCAGGGTCACGCCGTCGAGCTTCGTGCTCTGCGACGGCCAGGTGGACGCACCCGACCCCGACCCTCCTGAACCCGGGTCGCTGCATCCTGTGAGAACCAACGCCGATACGGCGGCGACGGCCGCGAAGGACGCGGCTCCCTTCCAAGCGATCTTCATCGAACTGCTCTCCTTGATTGTCGTAGCGAGGTTAACGCCACGGGGTTTGACTGGCGGAATGTGCTGCCGTCGCTGATACCGCCCCGGTCGGGGGCACGGCGGCCTGGAGACGGAGAACGCGCGCGCCCGCCTCAGGGGCGTGGTGGGCGACGCGCAGTCGTCCGGTTTCCGCGTTCCAGTGGGTATCCCACTCGGGTAGCGAACGCGGAAAGATCGTGGTGACTGTGAGGTCGGCGCCGGCGAACCGGCTGAGGTCGAGCTCGACCAGCCCGGCTCCCGGGTCGCGACTCCAGAGGGTGAGGAGCGCGCCGCCGTCGACGGCGAGTCCGAGCGCCGTCCACGGGGCATCCCACGCCGGGATGCCGAGGGGCCAGAACGGCGTCGAGGCGGTCAGCTCGCCGCGCAGCGACTTCGCCACCGCGACGGCCTCCGCGACGAGCTCCCGCCTGCGCGCGTCCATGCGCGCCAGGTGACCGGACACATAGAAGCGCCCGAGCAATCCTGTCGCCAGGCAGAACGCGACCTCTTCCTCCGTCATCTCGGGCTGCGGGTACGCCCAGCTCGCCGCCTGCTCCGGCAGCATGGAGGCCGGCGCTGCGGCGGCGATCGGCGGATACTTCAGGAAGTCCTGCTGGTCGGACGTCGACTGCATCTGCAGGCGCGAGAGCATCGCCTGGTCGGCACGCATCGCCCCGGATCCGCAGTTCTCGAGCACGAGCGTCGGATGGCGATCGAGCACGCCGTCCAGCCACTCGAGGTGGGCGCGGTTGTGGGCGAGCAGGCCGGCCCCGACGCTGTCGGCGTCGCGGTCGGTGCCGGGACCAGGGTCGATGTTGTAGTCGAGCTTGAAGAACCCGATCCCGAAGTCGCGGACGAGCCGGTCGATCACGTCATCGAGATGGGCTCGTGCGGCCGGATGCCGGAGATCGAGGTGATAGCGGTGGTGTTCGACGATGCGCTCTCCGTGCCGCTGCAGGAAGGCATCGTCGGGCAGTCGCTGCGCCATCGGGCTGTTGACGCCGATGACCTCCGGCTCCAGCCAGAGACCGGGCACCATGCCCCCCTGCCGGATGCGGTCGATGATCTCGCCCAGCCCGCCCGGGAACCGGGTGGTGCTGGGGATCCATTCGCCGACGGTGTCCCACCAGTCGCCGCTGTCGTCGTACCAGCCGGCGTCGATGCAGAAGATCTCGGCGCCGACCGCAGCGGCCGCATCGACGAGCGGAAGGAGCTTCTCGGTCGTCGGATCGCCGTTGAGGGTGTTCATGTAGTCGTTGAAGACCACGGGCATCGCGGCGTTGTCGGGGTGGGGGCGACGGGTGCTCCGTCGATAGGCGGTCAGCTGCGCGATCGCTGCCGTGACGTCGTCGGCCAGGGCGATGGCGACCGGCACTGTGGAGAACGACGCGCCGGGGTGCAGCGTCTGCGTCCATTGGTGGTCGGTGTCCGTCGGGCCGGACAGGGCGACGTATCCACCGGCCGTGTCCTCGCCGATCTCCCAGCGCCAGGCCCCGTTGTGCTCGACCTGCCAGGCCCACGCCGCGCCGAGCCTGCGCGAACCCACAGCGGCGACGGGAAGGTGCTTGCCCGTCGACCAGGTCCCTGTCGAGATCACCCGGAACTCGCCTCGAGGGTTGTGGTTCGTCAGGTGCTGCTCGAGGCGCGGGAAGCGGACTCCGTCGAACGGCTCCGCGAGCCATCTGCCCTCGCCCAGCCAGTCGCTGAGGGCGTGGTGGAGCTCCCAGTCGCGGATGCTGCTCTCGTTGTCTCCCCCGAGGTAGAGCGCGAGCGCGGGGACGGACCGGAGCACCACGGCGCCGTCACCACGGTTCACCACCGACGCCGAGGAGCGCAAGACGGACAGACCGTGCAGAAGCTGGAGCAGCAGTTCGATCTCGAGCCCGGTGTCCTCGTGGGCAAGCCGGATCCGGAGCTCGACACCTGTGGCCGTCGATCGCTGGTCGTGTCCCGCATAGCGGGACTCGTGACCGATGACCGTGTGCACCAGGCGGTCGCTCGCGAGGGAGTGCCCGTGGCTCACCGCCAGCACATCGACCAGAGGGAGCCCGGCCGGCATCGTCAGGGACGTGCCCTCGGAGCGGACCGCCGCGATGCGCGGAGCGGAATCGGCTGACCATTCCAGTTCGATGGTCAGCGTTCCGTTGCCCCAGCTGAGACGGTCGGTCATCGGTTTCCTCTTCTTCGCGGATGCGGTGCAGCACGGTGGCGCTGGACTCATGATACCGGTATCAGAAAGATATGCAAGAAGAATCTGATAGCGGTATCAGGACCGAAGATACACGGAGTCATCCCCCTCTTGCGCGATCTCATGAAATCGCTATCCTGATAGCGGTTTCAGATTGCAATGACGCCCTCTCGATGACGTGTCGCTGCGACCATGGCCGCGCACCCATCCCGTACGAAGGAGTACCGTCTTGACCATTCCCCCCGCCCGGCGCCCTCGCCGCCGTGGTCTCCTGCCAGCAATGGCCGTCTCCGTCGGCATCGCCCTCTCGGCGACCTGCCTGTCCGGGGTCTCCGCCTCGGCCGCCCCCGCCGATCCTCTCGCCGTCGACTTCTCGCAGACCACCGGAGCGTTCCGCGGCGGTGCGACGGGGACGCTCTACGGTCTCGGCGACGACGGCGTGCCCAGCCAGGCGGTGCTCGACGGCGCACGCATCACCAACACCTCGCAGAAACCGCCGCAGGGTGCGCAGCACCCGAACGGCGACGCCCTCCAGGTCGAGAAGAGCTTCTTCGCCGGAGGCGGCAAGGACCTCTACGTGTACGCCCAGGACATGTATCCCGACTGGGCCTACAACGGCGGCAAGCGCCCCGGCGACGCGAACGGCGACGGCGTCTGGGACTACCTCCCGATCCTCAAGCAGGTCGTGGAGGACGTCGCGACGAAATCTCAGGATCCGTCGAAGTACGTGTTCATCCCGTTCAACGAGGCGGACGCGGGCAACTGGTACCCCAACTGGTCCACCCAGAAGGACCAGTTCCTCGCCGACTGGTCAGCCGCCTACGACACCATTCAGAGCGTCTACGCCGAGCACGGTCTCGGGCACGCGCGCGTGGGCGGCCCCGGCGACTCGACCTGGCACGCCGATCGCAGCGCCGACTTCCTCGGCTATGCGAAGCAGCACGCCCAGCTGCCCGACGTCTTCATCTGGCATGAGCTCGGCACGAACAACCTGGCGACCTTCCGCGGCCACCACGACGCGTACACCGCGCTGCTGAAGCAGCTCGGGATCGATCCGATCCCGGTCAACATCACGGAGTACGGCATGCTGCGCGACATGGGCACGCCGGGCCAGCTCGTGCAGTGGATCTCGATGTTCGAGGACGAGAAGGTCGACGCCCAGACCGCGTACTGGAACTACGCCGGCAACCTCTCCGACAACTCGTCACGGAACAACGGCGCCAACGGCGGCTGGTGGATGTTCAACTGGTACGGCGATCTCGCCGGTGCGCAGACCGCCGCCGTCACGCCGCCGCACCTGAACACGCCGGACACGCTCCAGGGGCTCGCAACGATCGACGATGCGAACCGCAAGGCCACCGTGCTGTTCGGCGGAGGCTCGGCCGATGTCGCGCTGAGCGTGAAGGGACTGGACGTCTCGACGTTCGGCGAGACCGTGCAGGTGCAGGTGCGCGCGGACCGGCTGAACGGCGCGGAGGGTGCTTCGCTCCAGCCTCCCGTCGTCCTCTCGACCACAGCGAAGATCCGCAACGGCGAGCTCCAGCTCACGGTTCCGAACAGCGACCGCTACGCGGCCTACCAGCTGCAGATCACGCCCGAGACGACCGATCCGCAGCCGGTGTCCACGGCACTGGTGAACAGCACGGAAGCCGAGAACGCGACGATCGCGGGCGCGACCGTCTACAACCAGGACCCGTCGCGGGAGTGGTCGTTCATGGCCTCCGGCGGCAAGGATGTGGGGTCCTTCAACAAGGCCGCATCATCGGCGACCTGGAACGTGACGGCGCCCACCACGGGCGACTATCGGCTCTCCGTCCTCGGCGGCGCCAACCAGGCACCCGGGATGCATGCGCTGTTCGTCGATGGGGCCTTCGATCAGCTTGTGAAGTACTCGGCTGACCTCGGCTGGGGGTACCGCGGCACCACCGACGTCACGCTCCACCTGACCGCCGGCACGCATGCGCTCTCCGTGCGCGCCAGCAAGGACGGCAGCACCCTGCTCCCCGGAGCCGACATCACGCTGGACCGCTTCGACCTCTACGACATCACCGCGGGTGAGCAGGCCGTCTACCCGGCGGCGGAGGCCCGGCTGACCGGAGACGCGGCGTTGTCCTGGCAGAGTCCGGCCGCACGCGGGTACGCGACGATCACCGGCAACGCCTCCGCGACGTTCTTCGCGACCACGGCGGAGACCGGCTACTACGACGTCACCGTGCACTCTGCGACGACGGGCACGGGCGCGACCCTCTCCCTCGGGGTGAACGGCCGCACGATCGCCCTGCCCGCCACGAGCGGACCGGGTACGTTCGACTCGACCGTGCGGGTGTTCCTCCCCCAGGGCGTGAACGAGCTCGCGGTGCGCGCCTCGGCGGGCACCGCCCTCATCGGCGGAATCTCCACCCTCCGCGGCGCCGTGCAGAAGGCGGCCGACTCCGACCCGGCCGCGGTGTTCCACAGCGAGGCCGAGACGCTGCCCCGGTCGGGCGCCGCGGTGGTCCAGACCGAGCCGGCGAACTCCAACGGCTCGGCCGACGCGCAGGGCGTGGTGCGTGACGTCGGGTACATCGGCAACGGTGCGGCCAACACCCTCACCATCCCGCGTCCCACCGGTTTCGCCGCCGGCGACTACCAGCTCGTGATCGCCGCCGCCAACGCCGACAAGTCCGCGGCGATCAACTACAACCCGCAGGTGATCAGCCGCTTCCTGGACGTCGCGGAGACCGGCGGCGCCAGCACGAGGGCGGCGTTCCGGCACAACTACTCGTGGAACAGCTTCTGGGACAAGACCGTGCCCCTCACGCTGACCACGGACGCAGGCGCGCTGACACTGGGTAACGCCACAGCATACGGTCCGAACGTCGACACGGTCACGCTCGCGCACTTCGTGTCGGGTGCGCCCACGACGGTGAAGGTGCAGACCGGCCTCGGCCGCAAGTGACATCGTGGGGGCGTCGGCGAAGGCCGACGCCCCCATTGTCTTCCCGGAGCGGCCCGGCGCACCCGACCCCCGCTCCCCCGACCGCCGACCCCCGTTCCCCCGACCGCCCGGCTGCACGGGATCCCGCCGAGTGCACGGTCTGTTCGCGCGAACAACCCGTGCGCTGGGCAGCATCCCGTGCAGCCGATCCGGCATGAGCGGGCAGGACGGTCAGAACCCTGCCCCGTGGGCTTGGAAGGGGGCGATGATCCCGGTGTCCTCGCCGGCTCGGGCGAGCGCTTCCGCCGGGGATACGTCGGCGGCGAGTCGCTCGTGCATGACGGCCAGCAGGTCGCAGGCGACCTCGTCAGCGACCACGACCGGGGAGGCGATCACGCACCGGGTTCCTGCGTGCAGCCAGGCCCGGGTCATCCCGATGGCCTCGTGACCCCAGCGGATCGACGAGCGGCCGAGTTCGCAGGACGACAGCACCACCGTGTCCGGGACCGTCGGGATGAGGTCGATGTCGTGGCCGAACAACGCACCGTCGGCGAGTTCGAGGCCGGAGAACAGCGGGTTCTCGGCCGCATGCCTGCCGTGCGCGGCGATGTGCAGGGTGCCGACCCGCGCGGCGAGGTTCTCGACCTCGTCCACGGTCGCCGCCTCAGGATCCAGGATCGTCGCCGCGGTCCACGCCGACGCCGCCCGCGCCACCTCCTCCGCGCCGCGCGAGACCCGAGGGCCTACGACGAAGCCGACGCCGGGCGCGGGCTCCCCGACCCGATCCGCGGCCCACTGGCTCGCCGACAGCGCGATCGTGAACGGCCGGTGGCGCATGCCCGGCAGCATGCCCCACGGGATCCCGCCCAGGATGCCGGGCACCGTGATCGCGGCGCGCCGGTCGCCGATCGTATCGAGGACGGGGCCTACAAGCGCCGCGCCCAGCGCCGCGAGTCGCTGCTCGAGCGACTCCCGCACCGACGCCAGCAGCGGCCCCGACCGGACCGATGCGCTGACGTCGAGGTCGGCCCGCAGCCCGGCGTACACGGGACCGACGCTCGCCCAGGGCCCGATCTCGACGACACGCGCGCGATCCTGGGTCACGGCGAGCGCAGTGAGACCCGCCCCGTCGAACACGTAGGAGACCAGCGCGGTGCCGGATCCGAGGGTCGCGCGGAGCTGTTCCAGCGAGAGGCGGTCGCGCATCCCGGCTGCGGCCGTCGATGACCACTGCCTGCGACGGACACGCTCGCTCAGCTCCGCCGCCCGCGGCGACGAGAGCCAGTCGCCGTTGCCGGCCTCGGCGCGCAGCGTCCGCAGTTCGGCGAGATCCGCCGCCAGCGCCTCATCCCGCGGAGGGCGCACGGGAATCGCCTGCTGGCTGAGGTGCCGAGAGCGCTCCGACCACTCGAACATGACATCGGGACGCCGCGAACGCACGGCGGACCGGAGTCCCTCGAAGATCAGCCCGCTTCCGTGCATCGCGAGCGAGGTCGCGAGATCGAGGCTGCCGAAGGACCGCTGCCATTCGGCGAGCGCGTCCAGCCCGGTGGCGGCGTGGTGCCTCGCCTCGTACTCGTCACCACGCGCTTCGGCGCGGGCCGAACGGACCTCGTGTGCGAGCAGACGCACCGGAAGCGGCGCATCCGGTGCCGTCCGGATGACCGTGGCCGGTACCGGTGGATCCGGCTGGCCCGCAGCCCAGAGCTCCCGCGTCAGCCGCAGCGCCGCCGCGTCGGCGCGCGGGCCGCTCACGTGCAGCGCCGCGATGACCGCGTCCGCCTCCGACATCACCCCGGGAGGGATCCGTGGCCGCGCACCGGACTCGTCCTCCGGCGTGAACCGCGCCCGCAGCCGCAGGGCGTCGGCGCGCAGCGCCCACCCGTCGCTGCCGGCCGCACGGAAGGTGCGCGCGGCGGCGGTCGCCACCACCACCGCCTGCGACGGGGTGTGCGTGAGCAGCGACCGCGCCAGGTGGAACTGCGCCTGGCCTTTCGCCTGGCGCATCCGGTTCGCGGCGAAGACGGCGATCACCTGCTCCAGGCTCTGCTCCGCCTCCCGCGCGAGTCCGGCGTCCCGGAGCACCTCCGCGCGATCGAGGTCGCAGATGGCGGCGTTCACCGCGGATGCGGCGGCGAGCGCTCCCCGCGCCTGGCCCATGGTCTCGAGCGCGGCGATGAGATCGCCCTCGAGCAGCGCGATGTAGCCGGCGTTGTGCATGGCCATCGCACGCTCCACCTCGCCCCCGACGGTCTCATAGTCGCGGGCCGCCTGCTCGACGTCGGCCCGCGACGCGGCGAGCCTCCCGGCCTGGCTGTGCGCGACGCTCCGATTGACCAGCATCGGGGCCCGGTGCTCGGCGTCGTCCCCGATTCCGGCGATCCCCCGGTCCAGCAGCGAGACGGCCTCCTCGAGCGCTCCCCGCTCCAGCGCGAGCAGCCCGAGCTGTCCGTAGACGATCGCGGCCGTGCCCTCGGACACGCCGGGAAGCGCGAGAGCCTGCCGACACAGCCCCTCGGCAGCCTCCGGATCCCCCTGCCGGGTCGTCAGCGCCGCGAGCGATCCCGCGATGCGGGCGCGCAGATCCGGATCGTCGGTGCGCTCGGCGGCGAGCGACAGCACCCGCCGTGCCGCCGCATTCTGTCCCGCGTTCAGGTAGGCGCGACCACGACGGTGCAGCTCGGCGGCGGAAAGGGTCATGCCACCAGGATGGCCGCTCCTCACTCCCGGCGCGAGAGGTCCTCGGCGTGAAGATCGCTCACCACGGTCGCCTTCGCCGTATCGGGATCCGCGCCCGCCACGAGCTGCGCCGCGATCCGGCCGGCGGCGACGGGAGCGGCGAAGGAGGTGCCGCTCCACACGCCGAAACCACCGCGGAAGTCATCGAGGTCAAGCGTCTGGCGGCAGTGCCCGCCCGCATCGTCCCTGGTGCCAGCCTGGAGGCCGCCGTCGAAGACGACGGGCACGGTCGAGACCACGGAGACGCCGGGGGCGTACACCTCGACCCATTCCCCGATGTTCGAGAACAGCGCGACCGAGCGATCGGACGGGTTGAGCGCCCCGACCGACACCTGACGACCGGGGTCGTCCGCGGGGATGGCCGCCGGGTAGGTCGGCCTCGACGTCGCCTCGTTGCCGGCCGAGCAGACGACGACGCAGCCGCGCGCCCGGATCTCGTCGAGGAGCACGCGCAGCTCGGAGAGGGTGCTCGTGTCACCCGGGACCTCGTGATAGAAGCTGAACGACAGGTTCAGCACCCGGACCTGGGAACCGCCGCGCTCCTTTTCGAGGACGACGTCGTCCATGAACGCGATGAGCCGCCCCAGCGCCCCGATCAGGTCGTTCTCCAGGATCACGCCGTGGCCGTCGGCGACCCGCACGGGCAGGATCATCGCGTCGGGGCACTCCTGGCGGACGATCCCCGCGATGAAGGTGCCATGCCCGGCGGCGTCGTCGAAGAGACCGTCCAGCGGTTCGCCGAGCGAGGGTTCGCGCTCCGGATCGGTCGGCGACGACGGTTCGATTCCGATGGGCTCGCCGGTGCGCAGCCGGGGTTCGATCACGGCGTCGGTCAGCCAGGGATGCTGCCCGCAGCCCGTGTCGAGGATCGCGACGATCGGAGGGGTCTCGTCGGGATGGCTGCGACGCGGAGCCGGCCCCACGAAGGTCACCGGCTGCCGGCCGCCGGATCCGATCGCCCCGTAGCTCGCGATGCCCACCGTCCCCGCGTTCGCCGTGAACGGGTTCGCGGTGAAGGGATTGGCCGTGAACGGGTTGGCGGTGAAGGGGTTCGCGGTGAAGGGGTTCGCCGTGAACGGGTTCGCCGTGAACGGATCGGTCGTCAGGACGTGGTTGAGGCTGATCCCGCGCTGCCCCCACTCGGTCCTGCGCGCCTGTCGCAGCACCGCCCACGCGTCGGGTGTCGCGGCGATGCGCTCCTGATCGGCCGCCACGCCGAGGCGGATCCGTACGGAGGTGCTCACCCCTCGGGATCGCCCAGCACCCGCACGCCCCTCGGCGTCGCGCGGGCTCTCGGCCGGCTGGTCGCGGTCATCGGAGGCGACCGACCAACCCGCGCTGCCGGCCAGCGCCTGCAGATTCTTGAGCGCGTCGGCGTGCGCCTCGCCGGGGTGGATCAGGAGCTCGTCGGCGACGTACAGGGTCGGAAACACGGTTCCCGGTTCCTCGCCCGCGGGGTCGAGCAGAGCGAACCGCGGGACGGTCCTCCACTCCTCGGGCGTGCCCTCGTCGGGCTTTCCCCCGCGCTCATCGCCTCGATCGCTCATGGCCGCTCCTCACTCACACTTCGAACTGGGGTGTCTGGAATTCGTGCTGCTCACCGTCGCCGGTCCTGACCACGATGCGCAGCCGGGACATGCCCGGGGGGATCGATGCGAACTCGAAGCGTCCGTGCTCGCCTGCCTCGGCCGCCCATTCCCGCCCTTCCTGCCCGATGCGGATGGCCAGCGCCTCGGCGTCCACCCATCCGTCGACCCGCCGGGATCCGTCTTCGGTCGCGGTGATGTGCAGCAGCACGCTGGTCTCGCCGTCGCTGAACTGCAGCGTCGCGGTATCGGTCTCGCCGCGGACGACGGCGAGCGTCGACGCCTCGACGAGGGTGAGCAGGGTGTATTCCCGGGAGAGGTCGGCGACGGCGACCGCCGCGACCATCCGGTCGACGAGATCGGCCGGCATCGGATCCTTCTCCTGCCACAGCCCCCGGAGCCGCGCGAAAAGCACGGCATCCGGATCTCGGCCCTCGTTCTCCCGGATCATGATTCTCCCCATCCGTCGCCCTCGAGCAGGGCGCGCAGCTTGCCCAGACAGCGCTGACGCGTCGGGCCGATCGACCCGATCGGCATCCCGAGGTCCTCGGCGATGCGGGCATAGTCCGGACGCTCCTCGAACGCGACGACCCGCAGCAGCCTCTGGCAGCGCTCGTCGAGCCTGCCGACCGCGAGCCAGAGGCGGCGGGAGGTGTCATGCGTCGCCGCGCTCTGCTCGGCCGATTCGTGCGGGGCGAGCTGGACCTCGAGCACGTCCGCATCCGTCGCCTCGGCGCGGCGGTGCCCCCGTCCGACGCGCCACGCCTCGCGGCGCGCGCACACCATCAGCCACCCCGAGATCGCCTGAGGGTCGAGGATCGATTCGTGCCGGCGCACCAGCGTCAGCCACGTCGTCTGCACGACGTCCTGCGCGAGCGCGGCATCCAGCCCGTACGCGCGCACGACGTGCCAGAGCGAGGGCGTCATCAGCCGGACGAGATCGTCCATGGCACGGGCATCGCCGTCGCGCCAGCGCACGAAGAGGGAGCCCGCGCGCTCCCAGCGCGCGGGCTCCGTGAACTCGACCGGGATGTCGGTCCCCAGCGCCATACGGTCAATTGTGTCCACATCGAGGAGAGGGCGATAGAGCCCGCCTGATACATCGGATTTCCTCGACGATCACACCCCGTCCTCGTGTATCTGAGCGACCGCAGCGGCCTCTTCCCCCGTGACGATCACTTTCGGGAGGCTTCCAGTGTCCACTTCATATGCGCTCGATCTCGCCTACACGTTCCGACGCTCGCACGCGGTGCTGACCGCGGCGATCGCCGGCGGCACCGGCGATCAGGACGTCGCGACCCTCGCGGCGATCGAGAACCTCCTCGTGTCCGCCGCCGACGACTACCGGGCGCGCAGGTACACGTCGTCGATCGACGAATACACGCAGGCGCGTCAGCTGATCTGGGGGCAGCTGTTCCCGCTGACCCAGTACAAGAACAGCATCGTGGACGCGCTCGACCTGTCGAAGCCGCTCTTCTCGTACGCGGCGGAGTGGCTCAACGTGCTCCCCGTGGAGCAGGGCCTGGACGGGGTGCGCCCCCGCGAGACCGTCGTCGTCGACGCACCGGTCTACGGCCTGCTCAGTGCCGCCACCGGTGCTGCGCAGACCGCGGCCGTCGCCGACTACCGTCTGTCCCAGACCCTCGCGGCGGGCGGCAGCGCCAAGTCGTCGGCGTTCTTCCTGCAGCGGGCGAGCGCTGAAGCACCCGACCTGATCGCGCAGATCAAGAGCGTCGAGACGCCCGCGGCGCCCGCCCCGGGTGCTCCTGCACCCGCGGGCCCTGCGCCGATCCCGGGGCGCGGAATCTCGCCCGTCGCCGATGCACTGAACACCGGGATCCGGATCGCTCCCGCCCTTAACCTCGCCGAGGGCCTCTCGGCCGCTGGACCCCTCCTGTCCGCCCGCAGCTTCGCGACCGGCCTGCTCGACGCCGGCCTGCGCATGCCGGCCGACCCGGTAGCGGTCGCCATCCCGCCCGCTCTGACCGTCGCCCAGCGCACCTACGCGTTCCCCGTCGGAGATGTCGCACAGTCGATCGTCTGGTCGGAGGGATCCGCGCCGGATCCCGCGAAGCTCATCGACGGCCTGTACGCGTCGCGCGTCGGCCTCGCCGTGCTCCCCGATGTGCTCATCGCCCCGGAGAAGGCGGCCGACGTGGCCGCGGGCCTCGCGCACTCCTGGTACTACGAGACCACCCTGGGCCTGGCCGAGTGCTATCACGCGATCGGCCAGTGGGCGACCGCGGAGTCGTGGTATCTGAAGGCCGCCTCCTACGCCTACCTGAACGCCGCCGTCGAAGCGCCCTACGTGTGGGCCCGCCTCGCGACGCTGTACCTCGACTGGGGCGACTCGCTGTTCCGGGCCGACGATCCCGCCTCCGCCCTGCCCGTCTACGAGAACGTGCTCACGGTCGACGGCACGGCTCCCGCCGGTCAGCTGTACACGCTGGCCCCGCTCACCCCCGCCGCCGATCAGGCGCGCCAGGCGATCTCGCAGCTGTCGAACCCGTCCGCGATCACGGCGAGCCCGGCGATCACCGCGGTGCTCTTCGACATCCAGTCCCGCCTCGCCAAGATCGCCGGCGGACTCGACTTCTGGGGCCACTGGGCGCAGCAGGTGCCGATCTGGACGTTCGACTACCTGCAGTCCGTGGCGGTGAACTTCTGCCAGCTCGCGATCGGCGCCGAACGCGACTCGATGTCGTTCTGGGAGAAGGCCGACTCCGGCACCCTCACCCGCACGCAGCTGACCCAGAACGTCAGCCAGTCCGCGGCGGAGCGGCAGGCGGCCCAGCGCGCCGTGGACGCGGCGAACGCCGAGGTAGGCGCCTACCAGGCGGCGAAGTCAGTGGCTTCTCTGCGGGCGCAAGATGCGCGCGCGAACGCCGCCGAGTACACGTCGAAGTCCTGGGACTGGACGATGCACCAGGCACTGTCGCAGCAGCTCTCGGGCGGCGAGGACGGCGACGCCGGCCAGCTGAACGCGCTCGCCGACCGCATGATGCAGGGCGGCTACTCGATCGACGGGGATCGCGGCACGCTCGCGGCGGCCGAGGGGCTCACCTCGGCGCGGCAGCAGCGCGACTACGAGATCGACACCATGAACCGGCAGGCGGGAGAGCTGGATGCCGCCGCCGCCCAGGCCGACAAGGAGGTCGCGGCCGCGCAGGCCCGGGCCCTCGCCACGCAGGCCCAGGCGAACGCCGCCGCCGTCCGCGTCGCCAATGCCCAGCAGCTGCTCGCCGCGTTCGACGACCAGCGGTTCACGCCGGATGTGTGGAACGCGCTCGGTGACCGGATGAACCAGATCTCGGGGCGCTACCTCACCATGGCGCTCGACGTCGCCAAGCGCATGCAGCGGGCGTACGACTTCGAGAACGATGTCGTGATGACCGTCATCCGGCCCGACTACTCGGCGGACGAGGTGCACGGACTGCTCGCCAGCGACAGCCTGATGGCCGACATCCAGTCGTTCACGTACGACCTCGTGACCTCCACCGCGCCGAAGCCGCAGCCGATCGCTCAGACGATCTCGCTCGCCGAGCGGTATCCGTTCCTGTTCGAGACGCAGCTGCGCCGCACCGGACGGATCCAGTTCCAGACCGGCCTCGACGACTTCGATCTGCGCTACCCGGGCACGTACGCCGGACGCATCGAGGCGGTCGAGGTGGCCGTCGACGGGATCGTCCCGTCCCGGGGTCTCAGCGGCACGCTCACGAACGCGGGCATCTCGCAGTACCGGGTGCCGGCCAGCGCCGGGTCCGGCGTCAAGCACCGGGTGCAGACGGGCGAGACGCTCGTGCTCTCGGACTTCGACGTCCGGCGCGACGCCCTGGTGGATCACCCGGACGCCCGCCGGATGCGGGTGTTCGAAGGCGCGGGTGTGGCATCCTCCTGGACCCTGGAGTTCCCGAAGGACGCCAACGAACTGCAGTTCGCGAGCCTGATCGACGTGCGGCTGACCTTCACCTACACGGCGCGGTTCGATCCCGACCTGAAGGCGACGGTGCTGCAGGAGCTCGCCTCCCGTCCCGGCGCGAACGACCGCACGCGTCCCTTCCCGTTGCGCTGGGTGTTCGCCGACGCGTTCTTCGCCTTCTACGGCACCGGGGTGCTCGACGTCTCGCTCGACCGCATCGACTTCTCCGCGACGGAGACGCTCCCGGTCCTCACCGGGCTGAGCCTGGTCGCGAGCGCCACCCCGGCGACCGGGGCGGGCGGCCTCGTGCTGACCGTCACCGCACCGGGAGCGGCACCCGTGAAGGTCACCACCGCGGCCGACGGATCCGTCGACGCGACGGCGCTGGCCGCCGCCGTCACCGGACAGAGCGCGTTCGGCGGCTATCGGATCGCACTCGCCGCGGCCGACAACCCGGGACGCGTGCACAACGGCGCGCTCGCCCTCGACGACATCGACAACATCGCCCTGATCCTGAGCTACTCGTTCACGCCGCGGGCGTGAGCGGGCACGAGCGGAACGAGGAGTCGCCATGAGCGTGGACATCGGGTTCGCCAGCCAGACGCCGTCGCTGCCGGGAGGGGGATCCGCCGCCGGCCTGGGCGAGACGTTCTCGCCGGATCTGAGCACCGGAACCGGCACCCTCACCGTGCCCCTCGAGGTGCCGAACGGTCCGAACGACTGCGGACCCAAGCTCACCCTGCGATACGACTCGGCCAGCGCCAACGGTCCGTTCGGCGCGGGATGGACGCTGGCCCTGCCGCGCATCGTGCGCTCGACGATGATCGGCCGGCCGCATTACGACGACAGCGACACCCTGGTGCTGGAAGGATCCGGCCCGCTGGTCCGCCGCGCCGATGGCACGCTCACCCCGCAGGTGGCCACCGGGGACTGGACGCTCACCGTCGCGGGCGACGGGTTCGTCGCGACCGACCGGGCCGGGACCCGGTTCACCCTCGGCACCGCCCCTGAGGCGAGGATCCCGGGGGCAGGAGGTGCGCCGTGGGCGTGGCTGCTGGAGCGCATCGAGGACAACGTGGGAGAGGCGAGCGTGTTCGGCTGGCGTGCCGACAGGGCGCAGCGCTACCTCGACACGGTCGCCTACGGCCCGTTCACGGTCGCGTTCGCGTACGAACCACGGCCCGACCGGCTGCGCTGGGGACGCGGCGGATTCCTGCTGGAGACAGCGGAGCGCTGCGCCGGGATCGAGCTGCGCCTGCCCGGCGACGCGCACCCGCTCGTGCGGCGCTGGACGCTCGGCTATCGGCAGGGTGAGCCGAACGGGGCGTCGCAGCTCGCGTCCGTGACGATGAGCGGATTCGCCGCCGACGGATCCTCACTGGATGCTCCGCCGCTGACCTTCGGGTACACGACGCCCACTGCGCCCCGGCTGCAGGCGGTGCCGGCGATCGATGCGGGTGCCACGCCTCCCGCGCTGGGCGGCGGCCGCGTGGAGCTCGTGGACTGGACCGGCGACGGGCTGGCGGACATCATCGAGTTCGGGACCGGCGGCACCGCCCGCGTGTGGCCCAATCGCGGCGGCAGCTGGGGGCGCCCGGTCGGGGTCGGCACGGTGCCGGCGCTGTCGGCACCGGACGCTCGGGCCGCGCTCGTGGACATCGACGGCGACGGCCTCGCGGATGTGGTGCGCTCCGATCTGCCGCTCGCGGGCTATCAGCCGCGCACCGCGGACGGGTTCGGCGTTCCGCGCTCGTGGTCGCAGGCGCCGACGGTCGCGCTGGGGGCGGCCTCCGTCCGCCTGGGCGATCTCGACGGCGACGGCCTGCCGGATCTGCTGTGGAGCACGGGCACCGCGCTGCTGATCGCCTCGCGCACCGAGACGGGCTGGAGCGAGAAGCCGCTGGTCGTGCCCTCGACTCCGGACGGGCCGCCCACCGACCTCGCCGACCCGCGCGTGTTCTGCGCTGACATGACCGGAGACGGCACGCCGGATCTGGTGCGCGTCGACGGCGCGGGCGTGCGCTACTGGCCCTACCTGGGCTACGGGGTGTTCGCGCCCGCCGTCACGATGGCCGATGCGCCCGTGCTGCCGTTCGACACGAACCCCGCCGACGTGCTCGTCGTCGATCTCGACGGCGACGGCTGCGCCGACGTGCTGCACCTCGCGGCGGGGGTCCTCACCTGGTGGCCGAACCGCGCGGGCGACGGCTTCGCGCCGCCGCGGACCATCGCGCACCTGCCCACGGGCGGGATGAGCGACGTGCGGATCGCCGATGTGCTCGGCACCGGTGCGCCCGCCGTCGCCTGGACGGCGACCCTGCCTTCGGGTCGGGCTCGCTGGTTCGCCGTCGATCCCTGCGGCGGGGTGCATCCCGGGCTCCTGGCGTCGATCGACAACGGCGTGGGGCGCCGCACCGAGATCCGGTGGACCACCTCCGCCCTGGAGGCGGAGCGGGACCGTTCCGCCGGCACGCCCTGGAGCACCCGGCTTCCGCTGGTGCTGCCGGTGGTCACCGGAACGACGGTGACGGATGCCGTGAGCGGACCGGTCGCGCAGACGCAGTACGCGTACCACGACGGGCGCTACGACGGCGTGCTGCGCGAGGTGTGCGGGTTCGGCCGCGTGACGACGACCGAGCGGGGCGACGCGGACGTCGCGACCCTGGTGACCGAGCACCGCTTCCACGTCGGCCTGACCGACGCGGGGGCCGAGCCGGTGACCCGCGCCGAGCGGATCCGCGCCCGCGCGATCCGCGGGCGCATCCGCCGGATCGACCGGCGCGGCCTCGATCCGGCACCCACAGGCATCCTCTTCGACCGGTTCGAGCAGTCCTGGCAGGTCGTCGACGGCCCCGACGGCACGGTGGTGCCCCGGCTGGCCGGCTCCGTCAAGAGCGTGTTCGAGGGTGCCGCCGATCCGGTCTCGACGATCCAGACCGCACAGCTCGCCTTCGACGCCGACGGCAACGTCATCGAGGCGCGGGAGCGCTCGTTCGCCGGTGCCGCGCAGACCGGGGAGCTGCACACCCAGACCGAGTACGCG
The DNA here is from genome assembly GCF_039541635.1 of Microbacterium panaciterrae. NCBI lineage: Bacteria > Bacillati > Actinomycetota > Actinomycetes > Micrococcales > Microbacteriaceae > Microbacterium > Microbacterium panaciterrae. The sequence continues at coordinate 61,886 of NZ_BAABGP010000026.1, read as the reverse complement.
GTGGACCCGACCGGCAGATATCGCCAGCGGGTCTCCCGGATCCTGCAGCAGGACGGATCCGGCACGGTCCTCTCCGACCTGCGGATCCGGTACGACGGGCTGCCTGCGGGGCAGATCGGCGCGCAGGGCCTGGTCACCGAGCGGATGGCGCTCGCGTTCACCGCCGCCACCGCGGCCGACGTGTACGGCGCGGAGATGCCCGACTTCGCGGCGCTCGGATATCACCAGGTGAGCGGGGACTCCGGCTGGTGGGTGCGGCTCGCCGCGTACGCACGGACGGACGCGGGGGGCGTCGTGCAGGGCACCGTCACCGGGCCGCTCGGCGGGGTCGCGACGATCGCGTTCGATCCCAGCGGGTGCTACCCCGTCCGCAGCGTCGATGCGCTCGGCAATGTGGTGACCGCCGAGTTCGACCTGCGCACGTACCGTCCGACGGCGGTCCGGCACCCGTCCGGCGCCCGCAGCGCCGCCGTGTACGACGCGCTCGCGCGCACCGTCGCGACGATCGAGGAAGGCGACAGCGCGGCCGCTCCGACCGTGGCGTTCGACTACAGCACGGCCTCGATCCCGCTCGTCGTCACCGCGCATCGGGCGGCCGGTGCCGGCGACGCGCCGAGCGTGGAGCGGCAGTTCCTCGACGGCGACGGACGCATCGTCGAACGGCGGCGCACCGACGCGCAGGGCGAGGTGGCCGATGCCGCCACGCAGTTCGGCGCACGGGGGCTGCCTGTGCGCACGTTCCTGCCGCGGCGGGTGACCGGGCCTTGGGTGGCACCCGCCTCCGGCGAGCCGCACACCGCGGTGCAGTACGACGCGCTGGGCCGGGCGATCCGCACGGTGCGGCCGGACGGCTCGACCGCCACCGTCGCGTACAGCCCCGGGATGGTCGAGGACACCGACGCGTCCGGCGCCCGGACCCGCCGCCATCTCGACCCGGCCGGCCACGTGGTGCGGATCGAGCAGCTGCTTGGAGCCGACTGGATCGCCTCGGCCTTCGAAATCGACGCCAAGGGGGCGGTGTCCGCCGAGGTCGACCCAGTGGGCAACCGGACCGAGTTCACCCGGGATCTGCTCGGGCGCACGGTGCGGATCCGTCGCCCCGAATCCGAGCAGATCGCCGTCCTGGATGCGGCGAACAATCCGGTCGAGTCGCGCAGCGGGGCGCATCGCGTCTTCCGCACATTCGACCTCGGCGGGCGCACGGTCGCCGTGCGCCACGACACCGCCGTCGACGCACCCGTGGTGCAGTACGTCTACCACGACAATGGGGCGACGCCCGCGGATGCGGGTTCCCACACCGACGGCGGGAGGCTCGTGCGCGTCGACGACGAGACCGGCACGACCGTCTTCGACTACGACCTGCGCGGAAACCTGGCCCGCAAGACCGTCACCCCCGCCGGGGGCGCGCCGCTCACGCTCCAGCTCGCCTACCGCTCGGACGACCTCGTCACCTCGATCGCCTATCCGGACGGCACGACGATCGGCTACCACTACGACGTCGCGGGCCGGCTCGCCGCGATCGACGGCGTGATCACCGCGATCGACTACGACGACAGCGGCCGCCGGATCCGCACGTCCTACGCGAACGGCGTCACCACCGAGGACGCGTTCGATCCGCACACCGGATGGCTCTCCGCGTCCGCCGTGCACGCACCAGGCGGGACCCTGCGCGACGTCGCGTACACGCACGACCCGGCCGGCGACCTGCTCCAGATCGCCTCCCCCGATCCGGCTCTCGCGTGGACGTACGCCTACGACGGACTGCACCGGCTCACCGGCGCGACCGGATCCGGGCACACCTACGCGTACGCCTACGACGCGGCGGGGAACCTCGCCTCCGACGGTGCCGGCGGAGGCGCCTACGGATACGGCGGCGCGGGTGCGGCGGCGACGCTGCTCACCTCGGTGGGGGCCGACGCCTACGGCTACGACGACCGCGGACACCTCGCCACGGCGCCGTGGGGTGTGCACACCTCCGATGCCGAGGGCCGGCTGCGCCGCCTCGCGCGCGCCGACGGCGTCACCGAGGACTACACCTACGACCACGCCGGCCGCCTGGCCGTCCGCCGGCGCACGTCCCCGGGGGGCGCGACGAGCCTGGTGCTGAGCCCGGACCGGCTGCTGCGCGTCGAGGACGGCGTCGTGGTGCTGCAGTTCAGCGACGGCGAGGGGATCGTCGCGACCGAGAAGGCCGGGGTGCGGATGTGGCTGCACACCGACCATCTGGGCTCGGTGGTGCTGGCCACCGACGCCGCCGGCGCGGTCGCGGCATCCGTCGCCTACGGACCGTTCGGCGCCGTGCTGTCGCGCAGCGGCGGCGCCGTCGCGCAGGGGTTCGCGACGGGGCTCGCCACCGAGGACGGACCCGGGCTGGTGCTGCTCGGCGCCCGGTGGTACGCCCCGCAGCTCGGCCGGTTCCTCTCCCCCGACTCGATGATCGCCGACGTCGACGATCCGCTCGCTTGGAACCTCTACGCCTACTGCCGCGACAACCCGACGTCGTTCGTGGATCCCTCGGGCCGGAACTTCTGGAAGATCTTCGCCGCGGTCGTCGCGACGATCGCGATCATCGCGGTCGCCGTGATCGTGAGCGTCTTCACATTCGGGATCGCCGCCCCGGGAGCGGCCGCGCTCACCGTCGGCGGGCTCAGCATCACCTGGGGTGCGGTGTTCGCGGCGACGATGATCGGGATCGCAGCCGGAGGGGTGATCGGCGGGATCGCCGCGGCGCGCGCAGGCGGAGACGCCGGCGACGTCTTCCTCGGGATCGTGGTCGGCGGCGCGGTGGGCGGCTGGGCCGCGTTCGGCGCCGCCTTCGCGGGCGTCGCGGTCGCGGGCGGAATCGGCCTCACCAGCGGAACGATCCTCTGCGGCGCCGTCACCGGCGGTGTCGCAGGCGCGATCAACGGCGCCGCGATGGGATTTGCCGCCGGGTTCGCGGGCGGCAAGAACAAGGGCATCGGCGACATCATGGAGAAGGTGCTGGTCGGCGCCGTGATCGGCCTGGTGATCGGCGCCGCGGTCGGTGCGGTGAGCGGCATGGTCGCCCCCAAGACCAGCTTCCAGCAGGATCTGCAGCAGCAGTTCCAGACCCCGGCGCAGGGCGGATCGGCGGCGAGCGCGCCGGGTGCCGCCGCGCCCGCCGGCGGCCTCACCGGGCCCGCCTCGGAGATCAACACGGCGAGCGGCGTCGCGAGCAAGCTCGGCACGGAGGCCGCGGGACGCTTCGTCTCCGCCGCGGCGCCTCACCTCGCCGGGGCGTTCGCCCCCTACGCGGGCATGTACGCCGTGCAGACCGCGATCGTCGATCTCACCGCAGCCGGCGGCGCCGGGTTCTTCGACGACATCCAGCAGTACGTGCGCACGCACAACGTCGACCTCGGCCCGTTCAACTTCATCAAGTCCGATTTCTGATCCGTCCGATTTCTGAACAAGGAGGCAAAGATGCCCGGTTGGTACGTCCACATGGAGGCGGCGCACGACACCGCCCAGAGGCTCCGCGACGGCGATGTCCCGGGAGGCTTCCCGGTGTCGGCGGCGCAGGCGCAGGTCATCGGCGAGCACTGCCACACGTGGCGGAACTATCTCGCCCTGGGATCCCTCGGCCCCGACGTCTTCTACCTGCTGCCCGACTTCAAGAACACGACAGGTCAGGTGATCCGCCAGGTGGTGCAGTGGGCGCTCGACGTGTGGGAGGTGGTCGATTCCGCCTTCATCGGCAAATGGGAGAAGTGGATCGACCCGATCTCCACCAACAACTCCCAGCTCGCGTCGCAGCTGACCGGTGGCCTGTCCACCCAGCTCGCGCAGGTGCTCGACGAGCTCACCTCGGCGATCATGACGGCGTTCAAGGGACTGCTCGCCGAGATGGGCGACTGGTTCGGAGTGCTCACCTCTGGCGTTCCGCAGGGATACGGCGACGACGCCTTCTACTGGTCCGACATCTTCCACTACCGGCGCACCTACCAGTTCCCGTACGTGCTGTTCCAGCAGGCGCAGGACGCCCTGGCCGCGGCGACCACGGACGACGAACGCCAGGACGCGCAGGCGCGCATCGCGTTCGCCGTGGGGTGGCTCTCGCATTGCGCGACCGACGTCACCGGCCACCCCTTCACGAACGCGAAGGCGGGCGGCCCGTACCGCGACCACTGGCAGCGGCACCACCTCGTGGAGAACCACATGGACGCCGAGAACTACGGCGCCCGTCACCCCGGCCCGCTCTACGGCGAGTACGGCACCTCGGCCCTGCATTTCCGGCTCGCGTTCCGGCGCCGCGCCGACGCGCCCTACAACGGCCGTGACGATGCGCCGGCCTATGACTACTGGAGCGGATTCCCCGCCTACGACAACGGCGACGGTCCGACGGCGACGGCTCACCGGCACACGTTCTTCGACCTGGACACGGGCCCCCTGCCCGGCCACCTCGTCGAGGGGCTGCTCGACGCGATGCACGACGTGTACGGGGCCGACGGCCCGCACATCCTGCTGCAGGATCCGCCGTTCTCCGCGACCGATCCGGTGACCGGTCAGCCGGATGGGCGTCCGAACGAGGCGGCGATGGGCGAGATGTGGGAGATCGTGTACCGCTACCTCAAGATGACGAGCTCCGACGCCATCAGCCTGCGGCTTCCGCCGCCCCCGGACGTCTTCACGGATCACTCGTTCCCGACCCCTCCGGGCGGTGGCGGATCCGGCATCGACGACGATCCGTCCCGCGGCGCGGATGTCGACCACGACGACTCCTTCTCGCTGCTCGACCTGCTGCTGGCCCTGTTCGCCTGGGTCGTCTACCTGGCGCAGGTCGTCGCATGGCTGCTCACCGTGCTGCCGGGGCTCATCGTCGACATCACGACGTTCCCGGCGCGCGAAGTGATCTACTGGGCGGTCATCGTGCCGGCCTGGAACCTCTACCTGCTCGCCCGCCGGGCGCTCGTCATGTCGGCGGTCGCGATGCCCAAGCCCGGCGAGATCAACCCCGGGCTGACCACACTCGGCCGCGAGGGCACCTACGACATCGCGTCGGCGCTGGACAACCCGTTCGGCCTGCCCACGGCGACGCCGCCGGTCACCGAGCCGTCGGGACGCCTGCACAGCACCGACGTGCAGGGCCTGGATCACGCGTATCCGCGGGGCATCGTCCGCGACCTGCCGTCAGCGATCGGCCGTCCGGACATCACCGGAGCACTCGGACTGACCGCGCCGCTGCGCTACCGGGCCGACGCACCCGGCGACGAGTTCAAGGCCTCGGAGTGGGTGGCGCCCTGGCGGTATCCGTTCACGAACCAAGCGGGAGCCGGTGTCGCGCAGGAGGGCGCGGCGACGCACGTGGGACCCTACGTCGTCGGATCGTCGTCCACGATCCTGCTGTCGGCTCTCGCCGGGCACGACGGGGCGCGTGCCGACCTCGAGAAAGCGGCGACCCCCGCGGACACCGAGAGCCGGCTCGACACCCACCTGGCGCTGGATCAGCATCTGGGCGGCCCGGTCGACTACGGCGTCTACCTGGTCGGACGGATGGCGGCCGATCAGGCAGCCCGCATTCCGGAGTTCTCCGTCCCGGACTTCAACCTCGACTCCGATCGCGGTTACGCCTGGCATACCTGGGACTGGGACCGCGGCACGACGCGGTGCGTTCCGGGCATCACGGCGGTGGGGTCCGAGGACTACGGATACCCGCTGCCGTGCACTTCGCCGCAGCTGTTCCACGCCGACCACGATGTCCCGAGCCAGCCGGGCCTCTGGTACGTGGAGGCGCAGGGTGTCGCCGTGCACTACGTGCCGGGGCCGAACCCGCCGACCTGCGTGCCGCCGAAGACCCACGATCCGAACACCGATCCGACCTGGCGCGATCGCCTGAAGGGAAGGGGCTGAGCCATGCCTCGCAAGGATGAATTCCCCCCGATCATCTCGCGGAAAGAAGACGCCGCACAGCGCGGCGACGATCCCCCCGGGGCGTTCGGACACGATACGCCGGCGAACGGCGACCTCGATCCGAACTGGCAGCCGAACGACGACGCGAAGAACGCGGCGGAGGGCTTCATCAAGGAGTTCGGCCGCGAGCGCCGCCCGCATCGAGAGGACGTCTACCCCTATCTGCTGATCCGGGCATACAGCCCGGGAGACCGTGGGGCGCGCCCGATCTGGCCCCCGGTCCCCTGCTGGGAGTCGCCGGACATCCTGCTCATCGACGCCGCCTACACGGGTCCGTTCACTCCCGCGCAGCTCGTCCTGAGCCCCACGGCCGGGCGGCGCTACCGCGTGTTCGTGCGGGTCTGGAACCTCGGACTGCTCCCTGCGATCGGGGTGCACGTGCGCGCCTGGTACGTCAATCCGGGCTTCTTCGGCGGCGACCCGAACAACCCGGCCTACCAGCCGCACCAGATCGGCGGCGCGATGGTCAACCTGGACGATCGCAGCCGCCCCGGGGCGATGCAGCTGGTCGAGCTCGACGAGACCTGGGACATCCCGTCCGATCTCACCGGGCACGAGTGCCTGATGGCGTCGGTGTCGTGCCCGCTGGACGTGTGGGGCGGCGTGCTCGATGCGAACAACGACCGGCATGTCGGGCAGCGCAACCTCCAGATCCTGGCCGGGGCCGATGACGCCAAGGCGCTGCTGTTCGGCCTGGGCGCGATGGTCACGAAGGCCGGAACCCTGGAGCTGGTGCACGGTGGCGCCGCGGTCGGCCCGCTGCTGCAGGGCGTGCTCGGCAAGGCCCGCACCGAGTTCGGGCCGGTCGCGCGGCTCCGGGCTCCCGCGCAGAAGGCGCTCCGCCACGGCGTGCCGATGGGGGCAGCGGGAACGCACCTGCTGACCATGTTCCAGACCGGCCGCGGCTGGCTGGTCGCGGACAGCGCCCGGGTGTGGGCCCTGGCGGTCGAGTTCGGGCTGGTCGACGCCCACGCGACCCGCCGTCGCGCCGCGCAGGGGCATCCTTTCGCCACCCCGCTGGCGACCCGTCGGCTCATCGAGAAGATGGGCGCGGACCGGTTCGACAAGCTCGGCGTCGTACTCGACGCGGATCCGGGTGAGGCGCTGATCGAGGGGATGATGCGTCTCTGGGATGCCGGGGGCCTCACCGCGAAGGACCTCGCCGCGGCGCTCGCCGAGGGCGGACCGTACGCGCACCTGCTGCGATTCGCGCACACCGATCCCGAACGGCAGGACGCCGGAGGCTACTCGGTGACGATCGTGGGCTGAGAGCTGCGCGACCGCGGAAACGTCTCGCGAGGCGCCTACAGATACTCTCCCGACGAGTCGTCAAGCATCGCCGCCAAGGTCTCCGGCGGAAGCATCGCCGAGTACACGAGCTGGCCCGCGCCCGGCGTGATACCCAGCACCTCGCCCGGCTCGATCTGCCAGCTCTCGGCGGTCATCCCGGGCACGGCGTTGAGCACCACCGCGACTTCCCTGGGATCAAGGAACCCCTCGGTCGAGATCGCGAGGTAGGACTCACCGTCTTGCGACTTGACCCAGGCGATCAGACCCTGCCCATGGGAGGTAGCCTCTACCGGTCCGCTCGAGTGCGCCGAGCGGCAGATCAACTCACGGACAACGCGTTGGAGAGCCACCACGCCGAGAGCGGCCTGCTCGGTCCGCCACCGCCGGATGTCGATGTCCTGCGGCAGGAGGCCGTCGCTGTTCACCGACGCCGATGTCCCCTTCGCGGCGCGCCGGCACTTGGCTTCGAGAACGCCGTAGAAGTCCTGATCCTTCGAGTCGGCACGACGGAGCCCGCCAGCCACGAGCCACCACAGCGGTGGGATGTTCTCGGGAACGTCGACCAGACAGCCACCCGCCCCGCGGTACTCCCCGACCTTCACCTTGAACCAGACGCGGTCGTCGATGGCGAGCACTCGTTCCGCACCGCCGGAAGCCAACTCGTCCGGCAGACGCTGCGCCTTGGCGATCAGATCGTGCTCGCTCTCGTGCAACGGCACGTCGAGCGGCGGGAATCTCAGGCCGAGATCATCCAGGCATCGCTTGGTCGGGCGCACAGAACTCATAGACCTTCACGCTACAAGTCAGCACCGACAGCGAGTCAGCCGCGGAATCCGCCAAGCTCATCGAGTTCGCTGGCGCTTGCGCCGGTGAGAAGCTGAACGGCACTCTTCGTGGACCCGTCAAGCGTGCGAAGCGCCTCAAGCGCGGCTTCTTGGATCTCCTCGCGATGGCGCTCGATGTACTCGCGGACGGCGACATCGACGACGTCTTTCTTGGACGAGCGTAGGAAATGAGCAGCGTGCGAAATGAGAGCGTCGGTCTCGCTGTCCACTTTGATCGGGGCAAGTGTGCCAGCCATGGTGGTATCTCCTTGTGCGTGGTACCAAAGTACCCCACGAACCTGGGCGGGACCAGAGCAAGATTGCTCAGCGCGACCGGCGGCGGGCGATGACGCCGGCGATCACGAGCAGGACGATGCCGACGACGAGGACGATCGGGCCGACCGACGCCCACAGCGGGGAGCCGCTCATCGCCGACCCGCGCAGCACGTCGAGGCCCTGCAGGGTCCACACCAGCCCGATGGCGATGAGGGCGACGCCCGCGACGATGTACGGCCAGATCCGCTTCACTCCCTCAGGATAGATCCGTGGCTGGCGGGGAGGGCCGCGATCCGAGAACCCGCCGTCCGGGCGCGCCCGCTACGCGCGCCAGGAGTGCTCGGGCTCGAAGCCGAGCAGCGCACGAGCCTTGTCGATGGAGAGCAGGGTGGTGTTGACGCCCAGATCGCCGCGGGTCTCGACTCCGGGGAACACCTCTTGGACCAGCTCCGCGTTGGGGCGGGTCATGACCGTGTCGGCGGCGGCGATGATGTAGCGCTCGAAACCGGGCACGCGACGTCCGCGCTCGATCGCCTTGAGCACGGCCTGCGCCCCGTCGCGGCCGTCGATGTAGCCCCAGAGGTTCCATTTCCGAAGCCTCGGGTCGGAATCGAAGGAGGGGAATTCGACGTAGTCCTCGGGATCCATCACGTTGGAGAACCGCAGCGCCTGGATCGACAGATCCGGATGCCACCGCACCAGCTGGATGGCGAGCTGCTCCTCGAGATGCTTCGACAGCGAGTAGGTGGACTCCGGACGTGTGCAGTCCTCGTCGACGGGGATGTACGGCGGCGGGACGTCGAACGGGAGTCCGAGCACGGTCTCGCTCGACGCCGTCACGATGGTCCGGACGCCGGCCCGGATCGCCGCCCGCAGCACGTTGTAGGTCACCATCATGTTGTTGTGGAAGGTGGCGGCATCCGGCTGGATGCCGGGCGCCGGGATCGCGGCCAGGTGCACGACCGCATCGAACCCGCGGGGCTTCTCGTCGACACCCATCAGGGTATCGAGCGTCTGACCGTAGTCGGTAAGGTCCACCTGCACGAAGCCGGCGCCGCGCTCGCCGGCGCGGTCGAGGTTGAGCACGTCGTGGCCCGCCTCGCGGAGCACCCGGACGACCGTGCGGCCGAGCTTGCCGGATCCGCCCGTGACGGCGATCGTCATCCCGCTCATCGTCCGCCTCCGATCTTCCGATCGCGCTGAGCCCTCCCGGGCCCGCCGTAGGGGTAGTCGTCGGCCGGGGGCGCGCTCACCGCGGTCAGGGTCGCGAGCTGCTCGGCATCGAGCTCGAGCGTGACCGCGCCCATGTTGTCGCGGAGCTGCTCGACCGATCGTGCGCCCAGGATCACCGAGGTCACCGCCGGCTGCGCGCCCACCCAGGCGAGCGCGACCTGCGACGGCGACGCGTCGTGCGCATCCGCGATGCCGGTGAGGGCGTCGATGATCTGCCAGGTGCGCGCGTCGGCGTTCCTCCGCTTCCACCCTTCCATCCCGCGTTCGGGATTCTCGCCGAGCCTGGTCGTCCCGGTCGGTGCCACGTCGCGGCGGTACTTCCCGGTCAGCCAGCCTCCGCCGAGCGGAGACCAGGGCAGCAGTCCGATTCCTGCGTCGAGCGCGGCGGGCACGATCTCGTGCTCGATACCGCGCACCAGCAGGCTGTACTGGGGCTGCAGCGTGACCGGAAGGCTCCAGCCGCGCCGTTCGGCGAGCATGATCGCCTTGGTGAGCTGCCAGCCGGTGAAGTTCGAGAACCCGTAGTAGCCGATCTTGCCCTGGCGGATCGCGTCGTCGAGGAAACGCAGCGTCTCGTCGAGCGGCGTGATCGCGTCCCAGGCATGCAGCTGGTACAGGTCGATGTGCTCCACGCCCAGGCGGCGCAGCGAGTCGTCGAGCGCGGTGCGCAGATGCCGGCGGGACGTGCCCAGGTCGTTCGGTCCGGCGCCCATCGGGAACCGCCCCTTGGTCGCGATCACGATCTGCGCCGCGTCGGCGGGATGCGCCGCGAGCCAGCGGCCGATGATCTGCTCGCTGGCGCCGGCGCTGTACACGTCGGCCGTGTCGATGAAGTTGCCACCGCCGGCGACGTAGGCGTCGATGATGGCGTGCGACGTCGCCTCATCCGCCTCGGCACCGAAAGTCATCGTTCCGAGCGCCTGCTCGTAGACGACGGCGCCGCTGCGGCCGAGAGCGCGGTACGGAGTGCGGTCGGTGGCTGAGTTCCGTGTTGCGGTCATGAGAAGGGCTCCGGGATCCGAGGTGTCGATTCATCCACGTGCCTCGTTGATCGCGAGACATTCAGTGGAACTGGTTCCACCGTACGATCCGCATTGCCAGCTGTCCAACAGAAGAATATTGTTGCTCTCACAACTTCGACTAATGAATGGTGGGCGGAGCATGGACCTCAGACAGATGGAGTACTTCGTCGCACTGGCGGAGGAGAGCCAGTTCACGCGAGCGGCCGAGATCACCCGCGTGTCCCAGTCCGGGCTGTCCGCCGCGATCAAGAGCCTCGAGCAGGATCTCAACGCCAAGCTGTTCACCCGCACGACCCGCAGCGTCGAGCTCACTCCCGCCGGGCGTGCGCTCGTCCCGCACGCACGCAATCTCCTCGCCGAGGCGACCGCCGGGCGGGATGCTGTGACGGCCACCGTCGGCGAGGTGACCGGATCCTTGCACGTCGGCGCGGAACAGTGCCTCGGTTCGATCAACGTGCCCGAACTCGTCGAGCGCTTCCATCGTCGACACCGGGAAGTGGAGATCCGCTTCACGCAGGCGGGGACCGGAGACCTGCTGAGCCGCATGCGCGACGGCGAGATCGACCTCGCCTTCGTGGCGGGCACACCGGATACCGCCGATCCGCGCCTCCGGCTGACCGGGCTCGACCACGCGACGCTGGCCACCGAACCCCTGGTGCTGCTCACGCCGCCCGACGACCCGCTCGCGTCACGGAAGTCCGTCACCTGGGAGGATCTGCAGGCCCGCACCTACATCGACCTCGAGGGCAGCTGGGCGATCCGGATGATCACCGACGAGCTGTTCGCGACGAGGAAGATCCCGCGCCGCGTCGCCTTCACCGTCGGCGACATCCACGCCCTCATCGACATGCTCCATCGAGGTCTCGGAATCGCCGTGGTGCCGCAATCCGTCGCTCGCAAGACCATCGCCGCCGAACTGCGCGCGATTCAGGTCGTCGACCAGGCCAACCCGACCTGGACGGTGAGCGCCGCGTTCCCGCACCACGAGAAGGGGAGCACCCTGGCTACGGAGTTCCTCAGCCTCCTCGAACCACGACTGTGACGCGGGGCGACAGGCTCCGCATAAGGGAAGAACCCCTGCTCAGCAGGGGTTCTTCGTGGCGGGCCCTTCTAAGGTCTGTTAAAGGCCTGATCAGAGGGGGCTAAAACTGGCAGCGGGACTGACAATCCCCTGAGGCAGGGAGAATAATCCCCCGCCAGCCCCTCGTGGGCCAAGGCAAAGGATGTTCGTAATCGCGTCGTCGGGTCACCTAATATCGGGCGACGCGCTATGACGCCCGATAGGAGTTCGCTATCGGGCGCCGCAGCGCAGCGCAGATATGACGATTAGGTAGCGGTCCGGCGCGAGCGCAACCTCAGAGCGGAGGCGGTGACCATTACGGCGCCGACAATCGTCGGGTAGCCGCTCGCCGCGCCGAATGCCACGGCGTTGAATGGGCTCAGCCAATCCGAGCTGTTCGCGGACCAAGCCAATCGTGAGGTCACGGCGAAGGCGACTACCGCAAGGATCACGATGCCGGCTGTCAGACCGACGACTGGCCAGTACCATCCAATGGCCACCACAAGCGCGCCCACGAGAGCGATCATGACCAATGTCAGAGGGTTGATCGTGAAGTTCCCTGGGATCTGCGCGGTCGCCACCACCGCAGTGACGTAGTAGGTCAGAGCTCCCACCACGAGACCAAGCCCAAGTGACACGACGATCCTCGGAAAAGTGCGCCGTGATCCGCTTGTTTCAGCGGTCACGCTGGATGCAACCATGATGTCCTCCTCGCCCCAACCTCACCATCATCCCGGATTGCACGCCAGGTTGACATCGGGGGACAGCGCAGTGTCCGACGAACCTATGGCATTCTCCGAGTGCCAGGTCGTGCTGCCACTATTCGCGCATTTCTTGTCCGTTGCCCAGTACAGTGATGAACCCGGAGTCACCGTGACGGTCTCGAAGTCCCTCTGATGCCACAAGGGCCATGCAAAGGACGACAGGATGCCGTTCACATCTGTCGATCCTGAACAGCCGGAACTGAGTCCGTGCGTGTGGTACGACCAGGCATACCCGCCGGAGACGTACGGATTCTGAACGCTCGACGTCGACGTGCAGGAAGCAGCGATGGCCTGATGCACAACTACGCCATCGCTGTAGTTCACCTGGATCGTTTCCCCGGTCCGCAGTACGACTCCAGCCGGGAGAGGGATTGGCGTGTTGGTCGAAACCACCTGTTGACTCGCCGAAGCCGCGGGTTGGCGCGCCTGCAACGTGTTCATTGCGGTCGCATCCACGGGCATCCGCTCGGATGTTCGATCGATGACTTGATCCGGCGGTGCGGTATTCGTTGCGATGTCCGACGACTGTGCGTGTGCCGGTGAGGCTGTCGCAGGCGCGGCGGCGAACACCACCGATGCCGCGATTGCGACCGAGACGCCGACCGTGATCAGCGATTTTGATCTGTGCATACTTCCCCCTTGATTTCCCCATTGAACGGCTGCTGGTAGCAGCCTGGGCTGAAGTAAAGCGCGGCAATCCGAGCCTGATCAAGAGCCGGTTTTGGACACGCCGATCAGAGCTGCCATTTTGAGACGCATCCATCCGGATGCACATACGAGGCGACGGCGCGGATCTGGACTGTGAGCGCGTTGCTGAGACACTTCCCGCTGACCGGACGCGGGGTCATCTCGCTTATGACCCGTTCGCGTTCTTCGGGGTCGGTGAACAGTCGGTCAGAGACGGCGAGCAGAGCTTCGGTGTTCTTGTTTGAATTCGTCCTTGGGTCTTTCAGTTGTCGTAAAGGAATTGGACAGGCGTCACTTGTGCAAGTGGTTCTGGATCGGCTGTTTTCTCGCGCTTCTGGCGATGCTAGCGGTCAGCACGATCGGCGCACGCTTCTCGCACTGTCGACAGGCATCCCGATGTGGTTAGCGATCGTCTCGGACAGCGAAGAGGGCCACGGGTAACTCGTGGCCCTCTTCGTTGGACGAGCTCAGCTTGCGAGGACTGGCTCCATCTCCTCTGAATCCTCGTCGACCTCGTCGCTGTTGAGGGAGTGTCCTTCTGCGTCGAGGTTCGGCAGTACCCGGTCGAGCCATTTCGGGATCCACCACGCCGATCGTCCGAGCAGCGAGAGTGCTGCGGGCATCAGGATCATCCGCACGATGAGAGCGTCGGTGAGAACTCCGGCAAACAGTCCGAACGCAATGGATGCGGCCACGGTCATCGGGCTGGTTGCGAAGCCGGCGAACACTGTTGCCATGATCAGCGCGGCCGCCACCAGGACAGGGGCAGATTTGGTGAACCCTTCGACGATCGCCTCCTTAGGATTCAGACCCCTGCGGTACATCTCCTGAATCCGAGTTCCTAAGAACACGGTGTAATCCATCGCGAGGCCGAACATGATCCCGACAAGGATGATCGGCAGCATGCTGAGCATCGGGTCGCCTTGCGGTGCAGGGATGAGCGCATCCAGCCACCCCCACTGAAACACTGCGACACTCGCGCCGAATGAAGCTGCGAGAGAAAGCAGGAATCCGGCGGTCGCTACGAGCGGCAGCAGCAGCGACCGGAACAGCAACACCATCAGCACCAGGGACAGCCCAACGATGACGATGAGGTACTCGATGAGCGCCTGATGGAGTGCGTCGTCGGAGTCGATGCCGATCGCGGTCTCACCGGTGACTTCGAGGTGGACGCCGCTGACGCTTCCCGCGTGGACACGGATGCCGGCGACCAGGTCCTTGGTGCTCTGATCAATCGGACCGCCATCGGGGATGACCGTGATCCTCGCGATGTCACCCGCCGTGTTGACAGTTCCGGGTACGACTGCCTGCACGTGGGCGAGCCGGCCGAGCTCATCCTGGATCGCGGTGGTCTTTGTTCCGATGTTTTGACCTTCGGCGAGGACGATCAGTGGACTCTGCACGCCACCGAACTCGTCGACGACAAGGTTGTACGCCTTGCGTTCCATCGAAGACGGGTCGATCCCCCCCGGGAGGCTGGAGGCCGTCTTCATCGAGAGCATCGGCAGAGCGACGATGGCGAGTGCGACGACGCCGGCGAGGATCGACAGCACCGGATGCTTCACAGTCACGTTGGCCCAACCACGCAGGAAAGAACGGCGGCCACGTCGGGATGCTTTTGCAGCCAACCCAGGGACGCGCTCCCGTTTGGGTAGCGCTCGCCGGCCGAGACTGCGCAGGATCACCGGCAACAAAGTCAGCGACATGAGCACGGCGATGAGCACCCCGAATGCGCCGGCGACACCCATTTCGGTGATGAATCCGATATTGACGACACTCAAGCCGAGCAGGGCGATGATGACGGTCAGGCCGGCGAAGACGACGGCGGTTCCTGCCGTGCCGACGGCGCGCCCGACCGATTCCTCGACACTCCGTCCATCACGCAGTTCCGACCCGAATCGGGTGAGGATGAACAGGCAGTAGTCGATGCCGACAGCCAGCCCAAGCATGTTCGCGAGCGTCAGGGTGGTGTCCTGGATCGGGTAGAACGCTCCGACTCCAAGGATGCCCGCGGTGCCGACGGCGACGCCGGAGATTGCGGCGAGCATGTTCGCACCAGCGACACGAAGTGCCCCGAATGTGAGGATCAGGACCAGGAACGCGACGAGGATTCCGACGATCTCCCCCGGCCCGAACGGTGGGCTTGTCGCTGGGACGAGCGCGCCGCCGACGAGGACCTTGAGGTTGCTCGGCGCATCCTTGGCGAAGTCCACGACCTTGTCGTAGGTCTTGGTTCCGGTTGCGTCGCTCATCTTGCTGAACTGGATGGTCGCCACTGCCGTGGACTTACTCTTCGAGATGAAGGGCTTGGCCTGATCAAACGGATTCGTCACCGACGTGGCGTGCGGGAGGCTCGAAGCCTCGTGGAGGAGCGACTCGATTTCGCCGGAAACCGCGGGAGTAGTGACGGCGCGACCGTCTATAGCCTGGATAACGAGCTGCAGCGACTTCCCGAGGCTGCCGTTATCGGTTGATGGGAATTCCTTGTCGAGAACGTCGAGCGCCTTCGACGCAGCGGTCGATGGCATAGAAGATGAGCCCGCACCCTTCGCGGGCGAGGTGATAGCGATGCCCATCAGCACACTGAGCGAGGCGAAGACCACCACCCAGACACTGGTCACGAGGATGCGGTGACGGGCACTGAACAGCCCGACACGCGAAAGTAGGCGAGGCATGAGACTCCGATGGTGGAAGATGAGCCCAGACAGTGCGGGCTAGGACTCTTCTATCGTCGGAATTTTGCGACGTCTCCGAATCGTCCGGTTGAATCGGGCCGCCTACTGCGTTCGCAGTAGACCCAACGGAGGACGCGGCCGGCTCAGGGGCGGGGCGTCTCGGTGACCCCCGCCTGGAAGGCGAAGACCACGAGTTGCGCCCGGTCGCGGGCACCGACCTTCGCCATGGCCCGGTTCGCGTGGGTCTTTACCGTGAACGGGGAGACGAACATCTCTTGCCCGATCTCCTCATTGGTTCGACCCGAGGTGATGGCTCGCACCACATCCAGTTCGCGAGGCGTCAACGACTCGAAACGCGCAGCGAGCTCGGCGTCGACCGGCGCTTGCGGCGACTCGGTGACCTTTCCGATCACCGCAGCAGCCGCGGCTGCCGACAGAGTCCCGCCCCCGGCGGCGACTTCGGCGATCCCGGACGCGAGCTCGGCGGGACCGACACCCTTGCCTAGGAAGCCGTTGGCTCCCGCCTGCAGCGCAGCGATGACGTTGTCGTCATGCTCAAAGGTGGTCAGAACGATGATCTTCACCTGCTCGGAGTTGTATCGTGCCCGGATCCGTCTGGTCGTCTCGACTCCGTCGATTCCGGGCATCCGGATGTCCATGAGCACGACATCGACATCGTCCCGGCGTTCGAGGACCTCAAGCGCCTGAAACCCGTCACCGACGTCGTCGACGACGATCAGCTCTCCCCGAGCCTCAAGGATGGTCCGGAGACCTGCCCGGATCATCTCCTGGTCGTCCACGATCAACACACCGGTCATTCGTGCGTTCCCCTCTTCAGAACTGCCCGAACGCGAAAGGTGTTGGCGTCCTCGACCACTTCCAAATGACCTCCGACAGATTGGGCGCGCTCTCGCATCCCGACGAGGCCGTAGCCCGATCCGCGTTCTGACGCGTTCGCAGCTGAGCTGCGCTTGTTCTGCACGTCTACGATCAGCTCGTCGGATTCAGCTGTCAGCGAGATGCGAATGGTGCCGGTGCCGTGTCGCTGCGCGTTGGTGAGCGCCTCCTGCACGAGACGGAACATGGCCGTGCTGACGGAAGAGTCGAGCCCACCCGTGTCGTCGAGTGAGGCTTCGATGACCGTGCCACTAGCCCGCATCGTCTCGATGAGGTCCGGGATGCGACGCGCATCGGCGACTGGGTCACGATCGCCACCGTCCTCGCCGCGACGGAGGACATCGAGGATCTGCTGCATTTCCCGGAGAACACGTTGTATGCCTGCGCGGGCCGCTGTCAGCGCTTCCCTCGCGCCGACACTTTCCTGAGGCAACTGCACCTCGGCAGCTCCGAGGTTCATGCTGACAACCGCCACTTCGTGGCCAACAGCGTCGTGAAGGTCGCGCGCGATCCGCAGCCGCTCCTCGGCGATCCCACGCTCCACAGCGAGGCCCGCCGCGGCTTCCGCGTCGAGGGCACGCTGTCGCATCGACTCGAGATAACGCTGCTGCGCTCGAACCGCGCTCCCAACCGCGGCCCCAACTGCGCAGCACGCGGTTGCGATCAGGGCGACGGGTGATTGGAAGTTCCACCCATCGCGGATCACGATCGACAGATACACGGGGATGCCCGCGATCAGCAGGGCGGGGATTGCACGACTTCCTCGGACCGTCACGGAAAAGAGAGTGAAGACGACGACTGTCCACATCGCCACGTATTCCGTCGCCAGGAGCGCCGCTGCAACCGCACCGAGAACCACGACGACGAGTCCGAGCATCCGTCGGAAGCGGCACAGGACCACACCTGCGGCCCCTACCAGAAGCCCGACGTAATCAAGAAGCGGCTCTCCCGAGAGCAGCAGTACGAAGAACTCGGTGACGATCGCCGCGGAAGTCAGGATGAGAACCACACGGTCGAGCAACTGCCCGCGTAGGAACCACACGAGCGTCGTCCGCTCCACCTTTGTGATACTCACCTCCCGATTCTCGCCCCCACAGGAACACTCCATCTACTTCATCCGGATGAAATTGGTCGCTTCGAAGAGACCGCGACCGATCAACGCGGTTCCACGAGGATTTGAGAACCAACCGCGACGACGAAGGACTGACATGAACGACTCAAACCTGCACTCGACCACCGGCTCGCGCCCTGTCCGAGCCCTTCAAGCCGTCCTTCGGACGATTCTCATCGTGATCGCAATCCCGTTCGCGATCGTGGGGACCCTCCTTCAAACCATCGGCTTCCTTACATTCAGCGCTGGCACCGGATTCGGACCGAAGACCGATTGAGTTCCAGGCACGGCCACGCTTGTACGGTCACACGAAGTACTCGAATGTTCCATGCGCCGCGCTGTGACGATCACCGTCCGGCAACACGACGTCGGCGCTGGTGTTCGCCGGCACGGACAACGCGAATCGTGTGCCACCCTCCGTCTGCTTCTAGCTGCTCGCACTTCCCCGTAAGGCTCGCGTAGCTTGCAGCCGCGTGTGTCAGTCTTCCCGCCCTGGACCGGCGCGATCGTAAAGTGATTCATCGCATCCACCCGGATGCCTGCGACGGTCTCGAAGAGCCATTGGCAGACCACCCCAGGCGAGTAACGGCCTGTATTGAGGTGAGGTTTGTCGCCCCAGCGGGACGCCCTCTGTCTGCACAATCTAACTTCGCCGCATCTTTGCATGCGTGAATGTTAAGAAGAACCTGGCAGCAGATAACTCTCAGCCAATCCTCCAGACCCTAGAACAGTACGACCGAGAGTACGAGGTACGGCGGACCGAACTGAACGCATGGCGTCTCGCCTTATTGTCGATGCGCTTCCGGTTTACATTTCCGACTGCGTTGACCGCTTTTCTAGTGAAGGCAACGGATGACGCGCATTTCTACCTTCATCGGGTCGTCGATGACAGCTGCACTGTTTACGAAGACGGGGACGACCGTGGTGAAGACGTCGACGCGATCAACGCTCTGATCGTCGACCTGGGTTGCTTTCCCGAGAATCACATCGGAGAAGCCGACTACGACTACTGCGACTCGATTGAGATGGAAGGTGAGGCTGTCTCCATCGACCTCAACGCACTTCGTTCACAGACTCTCGAGAATGCATGCCTCGAATGCACTCGTCCGATCACAGTCAACCAGCGTGTCTGCCGGAGATGAACGAGCGGCGCGCCACCAGCTGCGACCATTCGACTCGGAGGAGCTTCGACCTCCTCTCAAGGTAAGCACTCCAGTCTTACCCGTGGCCGCGACAGCAAGCTGCCTGGTGCGTCGGCCCGCCTATGTCATTGGTGCTTCTTACGGTTGAGGTATGCCGGAGAAACCAAAAGTCCAGTTCAGCTGGGGCTGGATTATCGCTTCGCTCATTTTCGGACTCGCCTTCATCGGGTTCGCACATATTGCCGACCTGCTGTGGCACTGGCCACAGGTGACGGTCGGGACCTTGACCAACATCGGCGCCACCCTGCTTATTGCCTTCTTTCTGTTTATCCTTGAGCGTCGCTTCACTCGTCGGATCGCCGAGCAAGTTCGTTCGACCGCCGAGGAAGTGGTGGAGGAGAAGACCCACGCGTTCGGTACTCGGCTGGATGATCTGGAAGCTCGCTTGAACGAACGCCGCGCCGAGATTCAGGCCGCGCAGGATCAAGTGGTCGACTCAATGCTTGAGGACATCTCCTTCGACTCGATCACGCAAGCGCTTACTGAAGCCGCGCGCATCGGCGCAATTGACAGCAACGGGTTGACCGTCCCCGCCAGCGCCCCCAATGCCCAACTCACGGCTCACTTCCGCTTCGCCACCGAGGAGATCTATCGCGGGGACGGTCTGGTCATCGACGACGGGACTGTGCCGAGGTTCCGCGTAACGATCATCACTCCGAAAAAGCCAAACGAGTTCGGCCTACCGCATTTCGACGTTCGCTGGGAGCCTGACGTAGCTCCCGATGAAGTCGCCGCTCAGCTCGAGCGACAGATGAAGCAACGCGATCATCTGACTGACTCCAAAGCGCTCGACTTTCCCTTAGCGCTCCGCGAGCTCCAGCGTGGTCTGCGGCTTGCCTTGCGCGACCAGAGAGCGCCGCTCGGCACAGAGAAACTGCAAAGCAAGCTCCGCGAGATCATCGGACCGGACTGGGTCATAACAAACGTCGGACTCCAAAATCTCACAAGGGGGTCGGCGTGGACGTGGGACAAGCTCGGTATCGTGCCGAACCGGAACGCCATCATTCGATCCAAGCGACCTGCCGCACCGGATGGCGTCGGTGAAGCTGAGTGGTCCTTCGTCTATGCGCGGGCCGACGACCAGCGACCACGCGGGTTCCTGTTTGGCTGAGGGCGTAGCCGGCGCTCACAAGACGCTCAGCTCTCACCTGACGATGAAACAGATGGCCGAGACATCCACCTCATACTCGACAACTGGACTGCGTCTTGGGCATCGGATAGAGCGACCCAGCGGTCTCGCGGAGACGTTCGAACTGTTCTGACACCCGGCAGGAGCGCGCCTTCAAGCGGAAGCCTCCAGTGGCGCCGACAAGGAGCCGCCTCCGACCTGATCGCTGCAGGTCTGCTCATCACCGACCCCCAGGCCCGACGGCCGTCACTGCCCCCGCGTGGTTCGTCGCTCTTCCTGCCATCCCACTGCTGATTTCGTGGGGGACCTTCCTCGCCACGACCACGCGCGGACCGAGGCGTCGCTCGGCTGCATACGAATCAGGCTCCTCGATCGACGCCGCCGGGTGACCGGGGAAGCCCGCGCCCCGACCCGGTCGAAAGGGCCGCCACTAAGCGTCTGGCCCCAAACGGAGTTCGATCGGAACGCAAACTATGACGGGCTGTTGGTGAGCAGAGAATTTGCGCCTACCCAGAGCACGCCCGGGTTTAGTCGGTCTGGGTGAAGCGAAACCATGGCCTCGAAGAACTCAGTGGAGGTGTGCGAACGAATCAGCTGATCGTCCACGTCGTCGAGGTACTGACGGGTGTGATCGATGTGGCTCGGGTCGTCGTCGTGAAGTGGATCTTTGTGGCCAGCGACGACGATAAGCGGGGAGAGGGACGCGACCGTTTCGAGTGCTTTGCGCCACGCGTCTCGCCCCCCTGAGCCGGACTCGGCTAAGGACAGGTGAACGCCGTTGTAGACCACGTCTCCTGCGACCGCCAGTCGCAGCGCGGGCACCCAGAGCACCGTGGTGTCGTCCGTGTCGCTGTGACCAACTTCTACCGGCACAAGATGGTGTCCCTCTAGGGCGAATCCGCTTGAGTCGGCGACGTTGACTGCGAACGGTTCTGTGGGAATTTCGTTGGGGAACAATACGTCCCAGAATGCCGCACGCTGCTGCACCTGAGCCGGATCGCGCAAATGTGCCAGCGTACCCGCAGTGGCCCAGACGGTGGCCTCCGGGTAGCGCTTCAGCACGTCGGACACACCGAACCAGTGGTCGCCGTGACCATGAGTGATATAGATTCCGGTAACGGGAAGTCCAAATTTCTCAACCCAGGACAGCAGGTCATCCACGCTGCTATGGGTGAACGGCGGGTCCACCAAGACGGCGCTCCGATCACCGTAGATCAGGGTCGTGGCCGTCGGAGACCATGCGATCGGTTCGCCGGTGGGCAGGTTCAGAGTTCCGGAGTGTTGCGGAATCGGTGGTGTGACGAATACTGCATATTTCAAAGGCATTGGTCATTCTTTTCTGTTCTCGTTGGGCGAATCAAAACATCGTGTTGTCGTTCGCTGCGACCTCTGGCACAGCTTGCGCGGCACTCCAGTGCTCGACGATCCGAAGATCCCGCACGCGAAACAGGTCGACAACCGAGAGTCCACGATCCTCCGGGGAAAGCGTGTAGTGACTGTGGACGGCCACAAGGCCACCTTCGGCGATAACCCGTTTCGGTACGACGGATAGCTCCGGGTTGGTTTCGAAGTAGCCAGCCAGGTCCGCTCGCAGTCCGCGGCCGGTCTGCGGGACGTGGAGGGAGTGTTCTCTGTACTGCGGGGACGCAAATGCGTCGATGGTGTCGAGGTTCTTCTGTACAAGCACCTGATCCACGAAATCGCGCACGACCTCGGCGTTTTGGCGGGTGTACAAACGCTGCCCGACCTCGCGTGCTTCAGGCTCGCTCAACGCATCGAATGCATCATCCGCGAGAGCCTCCGGTATCTCTTGCAGGATGTCCCAGTGTTCCGCAATCTTTCCATCCTGGAAGCGGAAAATGTCAAAGACGGCCAGACCTGGTGTGCCCGGTACGGTGACACCGTGGGAGTGCAAGAGGGCGAAGTCGCCGTCTGTGAGGCCGTGCTCTTCCGTGTACGTCGCTTCGGGGAACTGTTGCTTCCACGCTGCTCCGAATGCCTTCATTGCCTCGGGGCCGTCTGGGGCAAGCGGGTTGTGCTGGATGTAGTCGGGCCGGACATGTGTGTCGACCTGACTTATGTCGCCCTCGGGTTCGAAGACGGAACGAAGGACGTTTGCTGAGATGGCATGCTTTCGGGTCTCTGCAACCGAGATCACGATCTTGCCCTTTGCGCTGCCCGATTCGCCGAGACGGTGCGCCGCTGCGGTCTCGCTCAATGGGAAGACCGCGTCAACGTGAGGGCGGAGTTGTCCGCCTTTTGCAAGCGCTGCAACGGCTCGGATGGAGCTGCTGTCTGCTTCGACTATGACCGCCGCGAATCGGATACCGCGTTGCGCAAACTCTGCTGCTTCACCGTCTTCCAGCGGCTGAGGTAGGAGCGAGACCAGGGTCCCACCGCGTCGGAGCATCCGTGCAGAGCGGCCTCTTGACTCCCGATCCAGCGAGACAGGATCCAGGACAACGTCGACATCTCGCAGCCCGAGAAGGAGGTCGGCGGAGTGGTAGTCGATCACCTCGTCGGCACCGAGTGACTTGACGAATTCATGTTTTGACGCACTTGCTGTCGCGATCACGAAGGCGCCCTGTGACTTGGCGATCTGAACGGCAAGATGTCCGACACCACCGCTCGCCCCGTGAATGAGCACCCGCTGGCCCGACTCGATCCCAGCCGTGTCAATGAGTGACTGGTAAGCCGTCATGGCGGCCAGCGGCAACGCAGCGGCGTGGACATGGTCAATGCCCGCTGGTTTCGGCGCAAACGCCCGGGCCGGCCCGACGACGTACTGGGCGTGCGCACCTACACCGTTCGGGTATGGCAGCATGCCAAAGACCTCGTCACCGGGCGCGAAGAGGGAGACCCCGACGCCCACTGATTCCACGACGCCGGCAACATCCCAACCGAGCACCAGGGGAAGCCGGTCGACGGTGGTCACGCGGGCACGGTTGGCCCAATCAGTGGCGTTCAGGCCAGACGCATGAACGGCGATGAGCACTTCGCCGATTCCTGGGCGCGGCTTTGGGACATCCACAAGGTGAAGTACGTCGGTCGAGCCGAGGGATTCCTGCTGCACAGCTTTCATGGTTTCCAAATCAGTCATGACTTCATTGTCGTAAGCGAGACCAAACTCGTAGGATGTCTTAATTGCCACTTAACGACGGGATCTTGCCATGACGCGCCAACACCGCGTAGTTGTTCTTGCTTTCGACGGGGTCTATCCGTTTGACCTAGGCATCCCCAGTCGCGTCCTCGGCGCGGCGGACGGCCGTTACGACGTCAAGACCTGCAGTTTCGACGGGCGTCCGGTTCGAACCAGCGCCGATTTTGATGTCAATGTGCGGCATTCTTCAGAGGTACTTCGACAGGCCGACACGGTGATCATTCCCGGATTCACAACAAACACACCCGACCTCGACGCCACCCGCAACGCAGCTCGCGCGCTGACGCGGGTGCGGCGGGGTACGCGGCTCGCCTCGATTTGCACCGGAGCGTTCGTCCTCGGGGCCGCTGGTCTCCTCGACGGAAAGCGAGCCACGACACACTGGGCGGCCGCACCGCTGTTCCGTCAGTGGTACCCCGCCGTTCACCTCGACCCCGATGCTCTGTTTGTGGATGAAGACAACACGTTGACCTCGGCCGGCGCTGCGGCGGGCGTTGACCTCTGCCTTCAACTCATTCGCAACGATCACGGGAATGAATTCGCCAATCATGTGGCGCGGATGTGCGTCGTGCCCGGTTGGCGTGAGGGGGGTCAGAGACCGTACATGGAGGGCAACCAAGCGACGAACCTCGCCGAGGGAACATCCGCGGTTCGTGAGTGGGCACGACGGAACCTGCACGAGGCAGTCAGTTTGACGGCCTTGGCCGACCAAGCCCATGTGAGTCAACGCACTCTGGCCCGGCGTTTCCAACACGAGTTGGGCATGAGCCCTGGACGCTGGCTAACCCAGGAGCGCATTCAGAGGGCACGTCAACTCTTGGAAACGACCAGCCAGGGAATCGACGAGATCGCAAGCCGCGTCGGCTTCGCAGGAGCGACATCGCTCCGCGAACACTTCCGAGCATCGGTCGGATTGACCCCGCAAGCGTACCGACGTTCTTTCCGAGACAGATAAGGCAGCCTCTTCTTGACGGGTCCGGTGCTTTGCGAGCAAGTCTCGCCTGTCACGCGATGCGCCCACTTCTACATCGCAGGTGTCACATGGACGTTTCCAGGACCGACTGCGCGCAGCAAAACTAACCGGGGATCCGCGTTGAGTGCATCGTGATTTGCGGAGGCGACTGTGCTGGGCCAGGCACAAGCGCTGGTCAGTCGAAACCCAGAGCGGGTGACGGCACGACTCGAACCCGGCCGCTTGTTATCTGTCGATCAGCACGCCGACCGCGTGCACGGTTTGTTCGATAATGTCCGCAGGATTCGATTCCTGCTCATAGATTCTTCGGAAGCTCACCGCCTCGATCATGCTGAAAATCACGTTTGCAAGAGCCTCGTCGGAAAGTGGAAGCTCCGTTGAATCCCGGCGGGCTGCGGCAACGAACGAGCGGTACAACCGTCGCAGGAGGGCGAACCGGTCCCGATATTCCGTGAGAGCGGATAGCTCTGCTTCAGGAAGCTGCATCACATAGATTTGATTGCGGCGGCTGGACTGCAGCAACGATGCTACATCCCACCGAACCATGCTTAGCAGCCGTTGGCGAGGGGTAAGAGTGGTGTCGTCCTCTAGCGAGTGCGCGGTCGCAATCGCCGGCTCAACCGTCTCCAGGAGCACTTCGCGGAGAATGTCAGATTTAGTTTTGAAGTGGTAGTACAGCGACGGTTGCCGGATCCCTACGGCGTCTGCAATATCCCGCGTCGAGGTCCCCGCGTAACCATTCATCACGAATAGGTTCTGGGCCGCGTCGAGGATCGCATCCCGCCCGACACGGCGCGAGCGTCTCGCCTGCGGGGCCAGGACGGGTGAAGAATCTCCCCTTCGGCGCGCATCACCTTCCACGGTCATACTGATCCGTTCTGTCGCCCAACCCAGCATGCGGCATCGTCAGCCGTTTGGTAACCCGCACGAAACATCTCGCGCCCTAAACTCAACCTATCACTTGAAAGGTAAAGTCCGGCGGCTGGCCGGCGGAAAGGCGCGAATGACATCCACGGAGCGCGCATCTCATTTCACCCAATCCGTCGGGGCCGCCCGGACTGACGCCCGATCTCGTGAAGGTTCGCAATCGGAGTTTCAAGTCTATGTTCCGGCATCGACATCACCATACGTTCCGCACGGCGTCCGTGCTCAGCAGTTGACCTGGTCCGAGATAGTCGCCCCCGGTGGATACGCTCATCGGGTCCTCGCCCGAGGGACCCGGTTGCGCTTCGACGACCCGACCGGCGATGCGTGTGCGCACGTCGTTCTCCTGAACGCGTTTGAGCCAACGGAGCGGCTCAACGTGGCAGACACGCAGAAGATTCCATGGCAGGCTTACGTCACCACGGGTCATCCGTTGCTCTCCGGCGACGGCCGGGTGCTCGCCACAGTGGTCGAAGATTCGTCGGCGCACCACGATGCATTCTGTGGCACAACGACGGCGACCTTCACGACCGCGAAATACGGTGCCCACCGACCCGAGTCCGCCTCCCCCGCCGGCCAGGATCTGCTCGCATTAGCGGCCGCGAAGCACGGCCTGACCCGGCGGGATGTTCCCCCGGGGGTTTCATTCTTCCAGGGAGTCCGAGTCGGGGGCGACGGCGAATTGCAGTTCCGGGGAAGCGCCGGTGCCGGCACGCACGTGGATCTGGTCGCCGAAATGCCCGTAATTGTGCTCCTAGCCAACGTTCCGCACCCCTTGGACCCACGGCCGGACTTTGTTGTCGGCCCGCTCCGCATCCACGCGTGGAGCGACACCGCGACTGGCCCCGACTCGGCATTCTGGGCGGCCACGCCGGAGCGAACCCGCGCTTACGAGAACACGCTCGACTATCTAATCGCACGAGGAGCAGCAGCATGACCTATCTGGGGACCGACCACCACGACCGCTTTGACGAAGGCACTCCTCTATCCGAGGGAGCCATCCTTGTGGACGAGCGCGTCCCTCCGCGCGCGCCCTGGTCCGCGACCATTCGGCGCGGACAGACGCTCACAATCGTCGATGTGGGGGGCAACCAGTCGGCAGACTTCCTCGCGTATGACGCCGAGGACACCTCCTATAGATACAGCACATCCGACACGCTCGCCTGGTCCGGGAATGCGTTCCTGAACACCGGCGTCGTCCTTCGCGCAAACGATGGCCTACCGCTGATGACGATCGTAGGAAACGAGATCGAACGCCAGGACACCATTGGTGGCGCCTGCAGCAAGGAATCGAACACGCTCCGTTACGGCCATCACACCTCGGCCGAGCATGCCTGCCGGGAGAACTTTCTCTTCGAAGGGGCCAAATACGGGCTCGGCGCCAGGGACTTGGTCTCGAACATCAACTGGTTTATGAACGTTCCGGTGGAAGCGGACGGAAGTTTGGGAATCGTGGACGGCCTCAGTGCACCGGGGAAGCGCGTCGCACTCCGTGCCGAACGCGATGTCCTCGTAATCGTCTCGAACTGCCCGCAGATAAACAACCCGTGCAACGACTTCGATCCAACCCCGCTGCACATGTACGTCACCGAGGAGGTGAGCGCATGAGCGCAGTCGACCGCGTGCTGCGCGCCTTCGCCGACATCGACCGGGTCGACAGGCCCGAAGTGTGGATCACACTTCGCGAACCCGACGACGTACTCGATGAAGCCCGCCAGATTGATGCGCGCGTTCAACGCGGCGAGACCTTGCCGCTGGCGGGACTCCTGGTGGCAGTGAAAGACAATGTCGACGTCGCTGGCTTGCCCACGACGGCGGGCGCCCCTACTTTCTCTCGACGACCTGACACCGACGCGACCGCCGTCGCCCGCCTACGCTCCGCGGGCGCTCTCGTCCTCGGCAAGACCAACCTCGATCAGTTTGCGACGGGCCTGAATGGGACAAGGAGCCCCTACGGTGCGGTCCGGAACGCATGGGACCCGCAACGAATCTCAGGCGGGTCAAGCTCGGGATCGGCCGTGGCGGTGGCACTCGGCCTCGTCGATGCCGCTCTCGGAACCGACACTGCCGGCTCTGGTCGGGTTCCCGCCGCCCTGAACGGCATCTGGGGCGTGAAGCCAACCAAGGGTCGCGTGCCGACGACCGGTGTCGTCCCCGCCTGCCGGACTCTCGATTGCGTCACGGTATTTGCCCAGAATCGACGTCTGGCAAGCTTCCTCGTCGCGATCATGACCGGCCCCGACGGGAAGGACCCTCGAGCCCGCCCAGCCGCCCAAACTCCCCAGACCCACGGGCGGGTCGGCATCCCCACTGCGGCGACCCTGGGCGAACTCGACGATGGCTGGGCTGCCGCGTTCCAACGAGCCGTGACGCGCTTCGAGCAGGCCGGTTACGACATTGTGGAACTGGACATTGGGCCGCTGCTCGAGGCGGCGAGCCTTCTGTACGACGGAGCATTTGTCGCCGAACGGTACACCGCGGTCGGCGCCGAGATCGAAAGCCATCCCGACCAGATCGGAATCACCCTGGATGCCACCGTCGCCAGGATCATCCTCGACGGCGCCCGACCAACCGCTGCCGAGCTGTTCCGGGACATCGAACGCCTCGACCTGCTGCGCATGGCCGCCGACGAACTGCTCGCCGGGATCGACTGCCTGCTCACGCCGACCACGACCGGGCACCCCACCATCGCGGAGATGCACGCTGATCCGGTCGGCGCGAACTCCCGACTTGGCCGGTTCACCAACTTTGCCAACCTCCTCGACATGGCGTCGCTCGCCGTCCCGGCCGGAACCATCGACGGGCTCCCGTTCGGCGTGATGCTCACCGGGCCCGCCTGGTCCGATGACACGCTCGCCGCAATCGCGGACACAGCCCTCGAAACGCACGTGGAACTGTTCGTTGCCGGCGCCCACCTGACAGGCGAACCGTTGAACTACCAGCTCACATCGCTCGGCGCTCGATTCCAAGCCGCCACCACGACGGCTCCCCGGTACCGGCTTCACGCGTTGCCCACCTCACCTCCGAAGCCTGCCCTGTCTGTCGCCGAGGGCGGCGAGGCCATCGAAGGAGAGATCTGGGAGGTCCCGAGCGGTCAATTCGGGACGTTCATCGCACTGGTGCCGCCGCCCTTGGCAATCGGCACCGTCGATCTCGCGGACGGACGAGCGGTCAAGGGATTCATCGGCGCCGCCGGAGCAATCACCGATGCTCTCGACATCTCCGCCTCTCGAAGCTGGCGCAGCTGGTTGCGTGAGCAAGCGCCCCTCAGCTGAGCATAAACCGCAACGGCCCCGACGTCTCGTCGGGGCCGTTGCGCATCCCGCAGCGAACGCCCCGAGAAGGCATCCAGTAAACCGAAACACAAGTGTAACCAGCCCGACACGCGCCGTAACTATCGATCGATAGGCTTTTTTTATCCCGACCGATCAAGGAGATTCCCGTGCGAAAGATTCAACGAAATGCGCTCGCACTCATCAGCGGTGGCGTGGTGGCTGTCCTCACACTCACGGCCTGCACAGCCGGCGGCGGCTCGAAGGACGAAGCGGTGGGCGACACGTCAACACTGCGGATGGCGTTCTACCAAGACATCAGCACCCCGGACCCCGACACCGCATATAACGGGTCCGAGCTCAACCTCGTCAACAGCGCCTACGAAGGTCTCGTGGGATACGAGCCCGGCAACAGCAATGACAAGATCACCGGCGTCCTCGCGACAAGCTGGACGGAAAAGGACAACACCGTCTTCACCTTCAAGTTACGCAAAGGCGTCACCTTCCACGACGGAACCTCCTTCACCTCGGCTGCCATCAAGGCGTCATTCGACCGTCGCACGGCTGTCGGTCAAGGCCCCGCCTACATGGTCGCTGGCGTCAAGGATGTGGCCACCCCGGACCCCAACACAGCGGTAATCACGTTAAAGGCGCCCAACACGGCGTTCCTACCGCTGCTAGCGTCACCGTTCGGTCCGAAAATGGTCAGCCCCACCGCGATCAAAGCACACGCCGCCAACAACGGCACCTCCTGGTTCGCCAACCACGACGCCGGGACCGGGCCTTACACCTACGGGCAGTTCGATAAGGGAACCTCCTACCAACTCAACCGGTATGCGAACTACTGGGGCCCAGCTCCGGCATACAAAACAGTGAACTTCTCCGTGGTCACAAGCCAGTCCAGCTTGCAGCTTCAGTTGCAGGGCGGACAGCTCGACGGGCTGACCACGGACCTCGACAAGTTGACCCGCGCCGCATACGACAAGCAGCCGTCGTTGAAGGTCACGACGTGGGCCAGCACCCTGAACCCAACCCTGTTCGTCAATCCGAAATCTGCGTTCTTCACCGACGCGGGAACCCGCCGCAAGTTCCTGTCCGGCATTGACCTGAGCACTCTCGTTTCCGACGCCCTGGGTGGCATCGCGAAGCCGAGTGACGGCGTGTTCCCTGCAGCAGTTCTTCCCGCTGCGCTCAACAAGAAGGACCTGACCTACAGCGCGTCCGCGTGGCGCGAGTTTGCTTCCAGATTGAACAACCGCACGATCAAGATCGGCTACGCCACCCCCGATCTCGTGGCGAAAGCGTTGTCGGACAACCTTGTTGCCGAACTCGGGAAGGCCGGCATCAAGGCGCAAAGCATCGGATTCGGGACCGGAACGTACTACACGGCGATGAGTTCCGCTGACGCTCCGGACCTGACCATCTTCAACGGATTCCCCGACACGGTGTCCCCCGAAGCGTGGGCCCGCGTGTTCTACACCCCCACTGGTGGACTGGATCTGTTCGGGGCGTCTGTCCCAGGAATGGACACGCTGCTCGACGAAGGGCTGCGGACCGGAAACCCCGACGCATACGCGCAAGTCGTTCAGCAGGTGAACGGATCCGGTTTGTGGTTCTCGCTTGCGTCGCTTCGCGGGACCGCGATCTTCTCAACCAAAGTCGCCGGCGCGGATAAGGCATTCAACCCAGTCATCACGGGGCTGATCGACTACGCGAAACTGGAGCCGACACGATGACAAGCGCAGCCCGTGTCGCCGACCTCAGCATCACCTACCTTTCCGCAGGAACCGCTGTCCACGCGGTGGACGGTGTCAGCTTCAGTCTCGCCCCCGGACAATGCCTCGGCCTGGTCGGAGAGTCCGGCTCAGGCAAGAGCACCGTCGGGTCGGCGCTACAAGGACTCCTCACACGCGAACCTCACGTGCGGGCGTCAGGGACGATCGACATCGGCGGCACCCGGCTGGACCCCGTGGATGACCGCGGGTGGGGCCGCGTTCGGGGCCACCAAGTCACCACCGTGTTCCAAGACCCGATGGCATCGCTGGATCCGTTGATGACGATCGGGCGGATGATGGACCGGGTCACCGGGAGTCGGGAGGAAACAATCCGGTGGCTGCAGGAAGTGGAGATCCGGAAGCCAGAGGCTGTAGCCGTCAGCTACCCGCACCAGCTATCCGGTGGGATGCGGCAGCGCGTGATGATTGCGCTTGCCCTCTCCCGACGGCCATCGGTGCTGATTGCTGACGAAGCAACGACCGCATTGGATGTCGGCGTGCAGGCCCAAATCCTCACCCTCCTCCACCGCGAGCGGGAACGCCTCGGCTGCGCAGTCATATTCATCACCCACGACCTCGGCGTTGCCAGCGCCATGTGTGACGACGTCGCCGTCATGCACCAGGGCCGCATCGTCGAGAAGAATACCGCGACCACGGTGTTCACTGCCCCTGCACACCCCTACACTCGGCGCCTCATGGCGTCACGAATCACCCTGACTACGGACCGCGCACGCCCCGTCGGCGAACCCGAGTCGACCGTGATCGCATCAATCACCGAGAACATGTCACAGGCTACGTCTCCCGACGTTGCCTCCCGGTGGGAGAGCGGCGCCTTCACATGGGGGGATCTGACCCCGACCCGGCGGACGGACTCGACCGGCACTGTGCTCCAGCTCGCTGACGTGACCAAAAGCTTCCCGACTGGCGGCATCTTCAAACGCCAGCACACCGATGTCCTCCACGGAGTCAGCTTCCATGTCACCGACAACGAGAGCGTTGCCCTCGTGGGCGAAAGCGGCTCCGGGAAGTCGACGATCCTCCGGATCGCCGCCGGCCTCGAAACCGTCAGCTCCGGAACTATCACCACGGTCGACCCGGCTCACATCCAGGTCATCTTCCAAGACGCTGGGTCCTCCCTCACCCCGTGGATGACAGTTCGACAACTCCTGACGGAGCGGCTCCGGAACACTCCAGACGGCAGGTCGCTCACCGCCGGGCAGACCACCGTGCGGATCGAGACGGCGTTGGAGCGGGTGGCACTGCCGCTCTCCGCGCTCGACTGCCGCCCGGGGCAACTGTCCGGTGGGCAACGGCAACGTGTCGCGATCGCCCGCGCCGTCGTCGTTCCGCCACGCATCCTGCTCTGCGACGAACCGACCAGCGCTCTCGATGTGTCCGTCGCTTGCACTGTCCTTAATCTGCTCAACGTCCTACGACACACCCTCGGCATCTCGATTCTGTTCGTCACTCACGATCTCGCCGCTGCCCGGATCATCTCCGACCGCGTCTTGGTCATCGAAAATGGCCGGATCGTGGAAACCGTCGCCTCCGGGGAACTACAAGAAGCCATGACCAGTCCCTACGGGAAAGGACTCCTCGATGCCGTTCTCGCTTGATGCCGCCGCCTTCAACCCCCTGCCCCGACGGCGATTCGCTCTCCGGGTGCCAAGGTTCGCTCACTGGGCGTTCGGTGACATGGTTGGCACCAGTCTGCTCATCGTGGTGGTGGTGATCGCCCTCATCGGCCCCGTTTTGACGCCGTATCAGGCGACCGTGCCCAGCGGCGGCGCATTCCTGGTCCCGGGCTCGCCCCAACATCTCCTCGGCACGGATGACCTCGGCTACGACGTATTCACCCGCGTGCTCGTCGGACTGCGCACCAGCCTGTTCGCCGCGCTCGCTGTGACAATCGGCAGCGCCATCTTCGGAATGATCCTCGGCACCCTCTCGGGGTTTCTGGGGGGATGGGTCGATTCCGTCCTGATGCGTGTCACGGACCTGTTCCTCGCACTCCCGGCGACTATCGTCGCCATGGCGATCGCCGCCGGCCTCGGCCCGAGCCTGAGCAGTTCGATGATCGGGATCGCCATCGTCTGGTGGCCGTTGTACGCCCGGGTGGTCCGCGGTGAAGTGCGTCGGGTCGCGACCAGCCTCCACGTACAAGCCGCCAGGATGTCCGGAACCCGCGGGATACCACTCGTCGTGCGCCACATCATGCCCACCGTGCTACCAACGGTCGTCGTCACCTCGAGCCTCGACATCGGCGGTGTCATCATGACCCTGGCATCGCTGGCCTTCATCGGGCTGGGCACACCAGCACCTGCCCCCGAACTCGGGCTCATGGCCTCCTCGGGGCTGCAGTTCGTCCTGAATGCGTGGTGGGTCGCGATAATGCCCGCCGCGGCCGTGGGCATCCTCGCCCTGCTGTTCAACTACTTCGGCGACGCCATGCGCAAAGCGCTGCGCGGACAAGGAGCGTGACTGGTGGTCCGATTCATTATCAACCGCGTCGGTTCCCTAATCGGCGTGCTGATCGTCCTGAGCATCGTCGTCTTCGTAGTCCAACGAATCAGCGGAGCCGACCCCGTCCGCTCCTATCTCGGCGCGAACTCCTCTGCCGCCGCGGTCGAACGGATGCGCGAACATCTTGGCCTAGACCAGCCACTGTTCAAACAGTACCTCGACTACGTGTGGAACGCGCTCCACGGCAATCTCGGCTTGTCACTGAGCACCCAGCGACCCGTCACCACCGAACTGGCCGCGCGGGTACCCGCCACCTTCGAACTGGCGATCTGGGCGATCACGCTGTCGGTGATCATCGCCATCGTCCTTTCCCGCCTCTGCAGCGTGAGGGGATGGGGTGGTGGCATCATCCGTTTCGTCTTCTTCAGTGCTGCCTCGGCGCCTTCCTTCCTGCTCGCCACAGCCGGTCTACTGCTGTTCTTCGGCCAGCTGCACGTCCTCCCCGCCCAAGGCCGAACGTCGTTTCCGCCGCTGACCGGGCCGACCGGGTTCTACGTCCTTGACGGTCTTCTCGATGGTGACCCGCTGTACGCATGGGATGCTGCGCAGCATCTGTTCCTCCCGGCGCTCGCGGCAAGCATCGGGCCCGGCATCGCTCTCGCCCGCGTCTTGGCCGACGGCCTCGACACCGGAGCGAAATCGGGCTACGCCAAGACGGCACGCTCGCTCGGAGAGACCGAGGGCGCCATCCTGTTTCGGCACTCCCTCCGGAATGCCTCATCCCCTGCGATGTCGTTTCTTGGTGTCCAGATTGGTCTGATGCTCTCCAGTCTCGTCGTCGTCGAGCAGATTTTCTCCTGGAACGGATTAGGACAGTACCTGACCGCCGCGATCAGCGTCGCCGACCTCGCCTCGGTCGCCGCGATCAGCCTGATCCTCGGTGGCGCCTACGTGCTGATCAACTCCATCGTGGACATCCTTCTCGCCGTCGTCGACCCACGGTTGCGAACGCT
The DNA here is from genome assembly GCF_039541635.1 of Microbacterium panaciterrae. Classification (NCBI taxonomy): domain Bacteria; kingdom Bacillati; phylum Actinomycetota; class Actinomycetes; order Micrococcales; family Microbacteriaceae; genus Microbacterium; species Microbacterium panaciterrae. Next base: position 28,205 of record NZ_BAABGP010000026.1, on the reverse strand, counting down.
GTGACCCCGACGCTCTTAGCCCGTCAATACCCTCTCCCACGAACCACCGCATAGAAGGAAGCAATATGGAATCCATGGCCACGGCAGAAGCCACGCCCATCCAGGTCACCGACATCACTCCGGGTGACGATCTGAAACCCGTCGGACACGCCGTCCTCGTCGTCGTCGACATCCAAGGCGGTGATGTTGAGTTCCCCGACGATCTGGGTCCCGATATCGATGCTGACTACATCAAGGCGGGGCACGCGGTCCGCAACCCTAAGGCCGTAGAGCTGGTCGCGAACTTCCGCTCCGTAGGGCAGCCGGTCGTGTTCATCCAGGAGGTGCACAAGCCCTCACTGGTCGACATCGGACGCGAGCTCGACGGTTCCGAGGGGCCGCACGCGCTGGAGGGTGATCCCGCGACCGAGCTGATTCCCGGTCTGGAACCGCGTTCGGAGGAGTACCTCATTCAGAAGCGACGTTACTCGTCCTTCTACGGCACTCAGCTCGACATCGTGCTCCGCGGCTACAAGGCCGAAACGGTGATCCTCATCGGCGGCATGACTGACGTCTGTGTGCACTACACCGCCGTCGACGCCCACCAATTCGACTACCACATTCGCGCAATCCCAGAGCTGTGCGTCGGGTCGACGCTTCGGGCGCACGAAGCGGCTCTGCGCGCAATCAAGTATCTCCAGCGGGACGCCCTCGTCACGCTCGACGCCGTCAACGACTGGCTCGCAATCGCTCCCGCCCCGGCGCCCTCGCCCGCCGCCCAGCTCGTCTAAACGAAAGAAGAAACTCGCATGCACATTACAGGCTCGACCGTACTCATCGTCGTCGACTTCCAGGGAGGCTCGATCGACCACATCCCCGACGGCCAGCAGCCCACTGCCGACCATTTCGAACGTGTCGCCATGCGCGACCGAGCCAAAGCCCTCATCAGCCAGTGCCGGGACACGGACATTCCCGTCGTCTGGATCCAGGAAGTCCACAAACCGCATTTGCAGGATATCGGTCGCGAGCTCGACGGCTCCGAAGGTCCGCATTGCGTCGAGGGATGGGAAGGCACCCCCATTGCGGACGGTCTCGTCCCGACCGCCGATGAATTCCACATCCCCAAACGGCGCTACTCCGCGTTCTTCGGGACTGAACTCGACATCGTCCTCAAGGCGTACAAGGCCGAATCGGTGATCCTCATCGGCGGCTTCACCGACATCTGCGTCCTGTACACCGCCATCGACGCCCACCAACGCGACTTCCATGTCCGCGTCGTCACCGACATCGTCGGCGGTTCCTCGAAGCAGGCACACGACGACGCCCTCGAGATGGTGCGTTACGTCCAGCGCAACTCACTCGTCACCAGTGACGACGTCTCGGCATGGCTGGCCCAGCAGCCCGCCCTCGTCTAGTCCTGCACCACCGGCCTCCCCGGCATCACCCCCGCGCGTGAGGCGAGCCCGTCCGAGCACCGGCTCGCCTCACCGCTGTGCCCGCAATAAGAAGGCATCACCATGACTTCCACCCCCACACTCTTCGGCCTCCCCCGTCTGTTCTGGGTCGAGTGGGTCACCTCCTTCGTCGGATCCGCGGGTCGTTTCGTCATCCCGTTTATGTCGTCCTATCTGACTATCGAGCAGGGGTTGTCTCCCGCGGCGGCGGGCGTCATCGTCTCGTTTTACGGCGTCGGCGGGATCGCGTCGGCGCTGTTCGGCGCCTTCCTCTCCGACCGTTTCGGTCGTGTCCCCGTCATAGTGACCGGCTACCTCCTCTCCGCCGGCGCACTCGTCAGCGTGCCATTCCTTCAAACACCGTTCTGGTTGGCAGCGAGCCTGCTGCTGTTCGGTATCACGTCGAATGTCGCCCTGCCAGCCCTCGCCGCCCTGATCGCCGATATCGTCCCGCCGAAAAGCCAGGCACGCGCCTACATGCTGCACACGTGGGGCCTGAACCTCGGATTCATCGTCGGGCCGCTCCTGGCCGCAGCGATTCTCGCCCACGGATTCGCCCCCATGTTCTGGATCGAAGCCGCAACCCTGGTCTCCGTTGCCGCTGTCCTGGGGTTCACCATCGGGCCGGCGGTGAAACGCAGCAAGCACGCCGGTCTCTCCTCCGGGCCGGTCCGCGCCGTCGAAGCGTACAAACAAGTTGCGACTGACTGGCTCTTCCTTGGCCTGGTTGGCCTTGTACTGATCTACACCAGCGTGTATTTCCAGAGCACTAGTAGCCTCCCGGTCGCCATGCATCAACAAGGACTTCCTCCTCAGACATTTGCCCTCCTGTTATCGATGAACGGCGTGCTCCTGTGCCTCCTCCAAGTACCCATGATCAGAGTCTTGGAGAAGTTGCCCAAGGCGGTGACTCTGGGCGTGGCACTGGTTGTCACTGCGCTCGGCTTCGCAGTCCTGGCCAACGCGCACACGGAGTGGCAGTACGCGATCGCGACGGCCATCTGGAGCATCGGCGAGCTCGGCACCTTCCCGATCGCTGCCGCGCTGGCATCCTCGCTCGCGCCGGCCCGACTCCGCGGCACCTACCAAGGGTTCTACAACCTGACTTGGTCAGGAGGGCTCGCACTCGCACCCGTTGCCGGAGGCTTCGTGCTGTCCGCCACCAATGCGACTACCCTATGGTGGCTGTGCACCGGCGCCCTTGTACTTGGTGGTCTTGGGTTCCTCGTCGGCCGCAGTCGCTTCCGCCGGCGAGAGGAAACCTCAGACGTCGCCACCGACGCAGGAAGGGTCTCAGCTACGGCTCCATGACAGGCATAGAGCCTCGCGCATTCGGCCGCCGAATCGCAAATGTCATTTCTGCACTCGCTGCGGGCGTAGCACGGAATCGACCATGGGCTGACGGCGCACACCAGGGTCCTGCATTTCGACCAACGACCGTATTCACCAGTATCTCGAGCGGGGATGCCAAGAACGTGGGGACTAGACCTAGGTCGCCGGATGGGGTCGACGGGCAAGGACACTCGAGGCCCCTAGAACGGCCACGGTATGAATCCTTCGGCGCGCACGTTCCAGTCGTCTGGGAACAGAGGGGTCGCGTCCGGACCGGCCGTCGCCATGAATGAGATTGCCGCGAGCAGGGCGCCGTTGGACGGCAAGTAGACGGGCAGCAACGAGCCCAATTGCGGGTTGTGCCCTATCTCAGTGAATCGGTTCTTGACTGCCTCGCGAGTGAGTACGTCAACCGCCAACTCGCCGTGACCGAGCCGTGCGGCGGTCATGGCCATGACGGGATAGTCCCAGCCGAACGCGGTGCTCCAGTCCCAATTCTGCAGAACGTCTTGCAGCGTGGCGAACATTGTTTCTGGATCGATAAGTGGGGTGGGGGGTACAACCCCCAGCGCCGCGAGGAGGGAAGGGTGATCGTCGCGGCGCAGATAGGGCGGTGTAGCGATCGCTTGATAGCGCCCGTCCCGCACGCACGGCGTCGCCAAGCGGTGCTGCACGTCTGTCCAGTCATTGCGCCGGGCCGCACCGGTTCGCTCACGCCAGCGTTGTGCTATCTCCAAACCCCACCACCAGTACGCAAGCTCAAAGGTCGGATCCTCGGAGGTGCGGGCGTCGTAATACTCCTGCGCGGGCATCACGGGCGGACCGAGATGGAACAGCCCATCCCTCTCCTCCACGAAGGCCCCCATAAAGGTAGCGGTGTCGTCGACGAGGGTTGCGAACCGTTCGAGCAGCTGCGTCCGATGCACTGGTGTTCCTGCACCCCAGGCTAGTTCGAGCATGTAGAGGATGTGGGGTTGCTGCCAGATCAGTAGGGATCCGATCTCGCTTGGACTCTCGCGACCATCGGGTCCGACCTGCTTGGGCCAGCGTGCGCCAGGGTAGCCCTGACGTGCTGCGGTCTGACGCGCCATGTCGAGGATAGATAGGTACCACGGAAGGCTTCGCTCCATCAAGTCGGATCGACCCCACCCAGCGAAATGCGCAGCATGCCAGAAGTGCATCTCCAGGTGGAACTTTCCGTGCCACGAGTTTGTTATCAATCCCGTTTCCTGCGGCGGAAGGAGCCCAGACGAGTTCACTTTCGTGAGGTATTGGGACAGGACGACTCGTCGCTCCAGTTCGAAAGCGCGGTGGTCGTCTTCCGCAACCAGTTCAATTGCCGCTCCCGATTCCCAAAAGTCTCGCCAGCTTGCCCTGGAACTCTCCATGATGTCCGCGAACGAGCCGACTGCAGCAAGGCGTGAACGGTCCGGTGCGAACTGAACCGTCAGGAGGATTGAGTCGGCCGGGGTGGTGAGTTCGAACCGGTGCGCAGCAACCTCTCGGAGTGTGCCCGAATCGAATCGAATCTCCTCGACATAGGTGCTGTTATCAAGCTTTCGCGTTATGGTTGCTCGCCCGTTTTCCACGATCTCAAGCTCGGACGTGTGGCGCTCGACGGAGAACCAATCGCCGGTATCCAGGAAGCCCTCACTTCCGTAAGGGAAACTGAAACCAATGGCCAACCTGCCGTCGGCTAGAAGCGGTGAGGCAACTCGAAACGCGACTGTGTCCGTGTCTGGAGATGCAACAGTTTCCACCGTGACCGTGTGTTCAGAGAAGGTGAAGCTGCTCGCCACTACGCCCGCCCAGAGATCGAGCGATTGTGTCCCGTCTGTGATTCGGGCAGGGTCCGTGACGGGGTCCGAACTAACCGACTCGCGAAGCACCAAGCCGATGCGGCCGAGATCCAGACGGTGCGGGTTCGCGTGCAGCCACGCACCCGCTTCGAACCCCTCGGCCACCTGTCCTTCCGCGGTGAAGGCGTACCGGTCGGGATAGGACACCGTCCCCCGAGCCGTCTGATATTCAGTCATCGCGTCATCGAGGACATAGTTCTCGGGATTGGGCATCTCGTGCCACGCCCAGTTCGACATGGTCGCGGTGTTCACCGTTGGCGCGGCAACAAACGCGTCTACTGGGTTCCCATTGGCATGTCGCATCGCCTCGTTCCACGCCGCGGATTGATCGTGGAAATCAGGGAACGTCTGCATTCCGGTGAGGTCAAGCGAGTAGGCGAAGTCCCCATTGCCGACCGTCAGGACATGCTCCGGATCAAGCCCTTCAATCAACACGTTGTGACGAGAAATGAGGCTCTCGCGATCAATCCCGTTCGCTTTCGCCTTGCTTTCGCCCATTTCAACTTCCACCTTGTCGTCTCCGTTAGCCGAGAACTTTGGGTCTCGCACTCACTTGGCGCCTGCGGGCGTCGGGCGAGCGAATTCATTCAATGTCAGATGCCCGCTTCGCTGATTGGACCGGTACTGATCCCGTTCCGATTGAACGCGTCAACTGCGAACCAGTACTTCTCACCAGCGTTCAAAGTGTGAACGTCAAGCTCTGCCTGGTCGTAGACCAACCAGGAATGATAGAGCTTGTCCGGGGCTATCCCGTAACGAATGTTGTAGCCGACAGCATTGGGTGAGTCCGGCCACGCCAACCGCACGTGAGTGGGACTGTGCCGGCGGATGTCCGCTGCTACCGGAGCCGGTTTTGACCCGAATCCGCGCCCGAAGACTCGCACGCCACTGAGTGCAAGGGGCGCGCCGAACGGCATCGGCGTGTCCGCGGTCACCCGGACGTATCGTGCGGCTGTTGCCTCATCCGGCACGATGAGCTGGTGGGCGGAGTCCGTGAGCGAACCGTTGGACAGCGTGGTCCACTGGCGGTTGTCAGCGGAGACCTCCACACGGAGTTGGGTAGGGTGAAATCCTGGGTCGATCGCCCGGTAACCGGCCATGGTGTCAGCGCCGTCGGCGCGCTCTGTGACGAAGTCACTGAGTTTATGATCTGCCAGATTGACCTGGACTGCGTGAATCGTGTGTACCGTCCCGAGATCGAGTTCGAGCCATTGGCCTGGCTGGGCCGACCCGGCGACCCACCAGCTTCGGATGTCCTCGTTCGTCGCCAGTTCCGGACTGTGGTTCGTCTGCCACGACGATGCTGTGGCCTGGGCCCGATAGGAGAGCAGCATCCACCCGGCAAACGGGTCCTTCCACGGGTCGATTGGGCCGCGAGGAATCCGCATCGGATAGTCTGCAAAGTTTTGGTTACAGAAGAGTACGCCGTCCGAATCGAATCCGGCCGGGAACAGGCCAACGCGGCGTTCGAAGTTGTGGTTCACAGAAATGCGCATCGTGGAGGCATGCCACCAATTACCAAATTCATCCCGGAAAGTACTGCCGTGACCGGCGCCGGTGATGAACCCGCCCGGTTTCGACGAGTACGGGCTGTGCGCGGAGTAGGTGAACGGGCCTAGGGCGGTGGGGGCGGTGTAGACCCCGTCGGCATAGAGGTTGGACTCTGTCTGTGGGGCCGCGTATTGCAGGTGGTACGTTCCTTCGTGGCGCGTCATCCAGGCACCTTCGATGAACGGTCGTCCGCCGATTAGGTCGAAGATCGCCCGCTCTTCTTCAGTCTGAAATTCTGGGAGTGGGCTCTCGCCGGGCACCTCCCATCCGTGCGCGTCGGGATGAGCGCCAATGACTGCGTGTCGCTCACCGATCGGCTCGAACGTTGCACTGTCAAGACGCGTGGCGTAGATCGGTTCGATCGGTGAGCAGCCCCAGTAGAGATACGTGGCGCCGTCCTGGTCCTGAAAGAGGCTGGGGTCGAAGAATGCGAAGCTGCCGGCTGATACTTCGACGAAACCCGTAGTGAGGGGGTCCTCGCTACGAAAGAACGGGCAAGTCCCGTCCGTGCGTGAGGCGGTCACAATTAGCTGATCGTTGATAACCCTGGCATCGGGCGCATAGTCGAATGCGGGCAGAGCGTCCGTGTACTTGTAGCTCCACTGCACAAGATCTGCGGAGTGAAAGAATCCTCGTGTCATTGACACGAACGCGAAGTACCGGTTTCGGAAGCGGACAATCGAGGGGTCGGCTCCTTCCCGATGGACGGTGCGGATTCCGTTCGGCTGCACGATGTGCTGATACCGGTACGGCAGGTCTACGGGGTTGCAGATGATGCTCACAGTCAGCCTTCGTCTTGAACGTGACTTAGCGTCTCGGTACTACCATCCGGTACACCGCTTGGGTATCGCAGCCCAAAACCATAGATGAATGTGGGGTTGACGGTATCGAAGGGGGTATCAGGCCTGCTCTTTTTGACGGCGTCCATGGAACTTGGGATGTCGAAAGGAAGCTGCCCCTCTGGTGCGAGCTCGCCGAAAAGAGTGCCGATCAGAACGTTGTCTGAGGAACCAAAGTTCGCGATGAGGGATGACGCGATCTCGGCGACCGGGCCGAGTATGGCGGGACGGTCGAGATAGACGTCGACGATCAGGGGAGCCGCGGCCGCGATCCGTTCAAGGTGCGCTATCTGCTGCGGCGGGAAATCGAGGGAGCCGGCATGGAAGAACGTCTCGAGCGTTCCCGGTTCGCCGCGATCCTCCCACGGCGCGACGAGCCGAACAATCGCCACGTCCGCCTCCTCGGGCGAGTCGACGGTCGTCGACCTAGCGGACAGGAGGGGATCGGTGATCCCCTCGCTGTACACGCGAACTCCACGACGCAGGGGAAGGTTGGCGGCTCCGATGCTGTTCTTCAAGAGGACCTGCGCGGCCGCCTGAGCGAGACGACCCTCCTCCCGGGCTGCGTCGGCACCAACCGTGATGGTTGCGGCCTCGACGTCAACAAACGGGTTGTCGAACAGGCCAAGCTGAAACTTTTCCCGCAGCAATCGTCGAGCAGATTCATCGATTCGCGATTCGGGAACCCTGCCGACTCGGACCAATCTGACCAGGACGTCGTTGCTGGTCTCGCCGCCGAACTGATCGATTCCAGCGTCCAACGCCTTGATCATGCGCTCGTCGTATGACAGGTGTTCAACTCCCCACGGCCGCTCGCTGAGGATCCCCCAGTCGGTGCACACGACCCCGTCGAACCCGAGCACGTCGCGTAGTAGCCCCGTGATGACGCCGCGATTGAAGCCGAACGCGACCTCTTCAAACGGGGTCCCGACCGGCATGCCGTAGTACGGCATGATCTGGGAGACCCCAGCGTCGATGACCGCCCGGAATGGTTCAAGGTGCAGATCGAATTTGCCACCGGGATAGATCTGTTCCCTTCCGTACGCAAAGTGCGGGTCCTCGCCATCCTTCTGAGCACCTCCACCGGGGAAGTGCTTGGCCATCGCCGAGACCGAACTGCTACCGATCTCGCCGCCTCCTTGGAGACCGAGAATGTATGCGACCCCGAGACGCGATGCCAGTTCCGCATTTTCGCCGAAAGTCGCTGACGTTCGCGCCCAGCGCGGATCCGTTGCCAGGTCGATCTGTGGATGTAACGCAGCCCGGATACCAACGGCAACATACTCCGCTCGGATCACCTCAGCCCACCGCCTGACGAGGTCTTCCTTCCCGATCGCCGCCATCCCGAGCGGTTCCGGCCATTGCGAGAACGGACCTGCCATCAATGCAGCGCCCGGGTTGTTGCTGAAGGCGTGCCGAGGATCGCTGGAGATGGTGGCAGGAATTCCAAGCGGATGCACGCGAAGGACCGACTGGATCGTGTTGTTCCACTCTGCAATCTGCCGCGCGGAAGTCGCCCAAAGAATATTGAAATGGTTGATTCGGCGAGTCAGAAGTTCTCTCGCGGTCAGTGGAACGAAATCGGCGGACGCGTCCAGGTCACCGACGTGCGCGATCGGCTGAAACATCAGACCCGCCTTGTCCTCGACGGTCATCCTTTGAAGGAGATCCTCGACACGCTGCGCAATCGACAGCGACGGGTCTCGATAGGGGTAGGTCAGCGTGGACTCAGGCATGGTTAGCGGTGCTCCCTAATCGGATAGGTGGGGTGGGCTGGGTAACCGACGGAGGGTTTGTCTAGGTGGCCGAAGGACGACGCGCGCGATGCCATGGTGGTTGTCGCGACGATGGGGAAGTCGGAAAAGGATCTGCCGTCCGGCGACCACTTGGGTGGCAGACCGCGCGTAGCAGGGGCACCCATTGCCAAGACCTGAGTCATCATCGATCTGTCTTTTCTTTCGAGCGACATCGGATTGCGCTAAACAACTCTCAACCGCGAGCTCTGCACGCTTACCTCACATGTTCCCGACCGGGAAGAGTATGTTTCCTGTCGGGAACGTTAGACTGTCTGGATTGACTCGTCAAGTCGAGAGAGAAGGAAAGCCGACGATGGATTCTCCAGATCCGACAACCCGCACCGCATCGCGCCAACAAGGTCGGCATGCTGGCCTCGATCGTCAGCGAATCGCGGAAGCCGCGCGCACACTTGAACCGCAGTCGTTGAGCATCCAGGCTGTCGCCGATATCCTCGGCGTTGACCGCAAAGCGGTCAACTACCATGTGACGAACCTGAGCGGCTTACTCGAGCTGGTCGCAGTCGACGCATTCTCGATGAACTTCACCGACGTCGACCTCTCGTCGACCGCGGACTGGAAAGAAGCATGTCGGGCATATGCGTTCGCGTTGCACGACAGCCTGATGACGACCGGGGCGCTGGTGAGCTACTTCCGATTCCAGGACCCAGGCGACTTCAGCATGCTCGGCCCAGCGGACACCGTAATGCAGAGGCTTTACGATGCAGGCTTCAACGACGAACAGGTGGGGAACGCGATTATCCTGATTGTGAACGTTGCGATGTCCGCTGCCCGTGATGACGTCATGGTCGGTTCGGATGGAACGCACCCGCAAGTTCCCCTCATCCTTGACGCGCTGCGCGATGCGTATCCTCGGCAGTTCCCGGCGCTCCAGCGTTCAATGTCCGGAACTCCGTCACGGGCCCCGTACGGTCCTGCGCAGCTCGACGCCAGCATGGACATCGTCACTCGCGGTTTGGAGAGCATTCTTCTCGCGTCCCAGCCAGCGCTGTCCGCCCATTCCTAGGCCTCAAGCGCAGGACAATCCGCTCCGCAGCGAGCCTGTTTCGGCAGCGCAGACTGGGACCTCAGCACCTCGACCCTCGGCCGGGTAATCGGGTGCGCCGATGACTGTACAAGGAAGCCTTGCCCTCAGCCGCAGTTCGCCCGCTGAACGATTCGGGCTGCGAGCGGAAGGGTGGTCGACTCGCCGGCAGACACACGCTTTCGACGCCCCACGTTGACGAGGGCCGGTGAACCCAGCGCAACGAGTTCCTCGGTGATCGCTGGGGCGGCTCACGGATATGTTCGGGGCGACCGTGAAACGCATCCCGGCTACGACAATACTCAGGAAGCGAGAAGCGCAATCCGGGCTCGCCGACGCCGAACCTGCTCGTCGGGGTCCGCAACCGGTGCGGCCAGCAGAAGCTTCTTTGTGTACGCGTTTGACGGATTTGACGTCACAGTCCGAGCGGTGTCTGTTTCGACGATGTTGCCCTGGTACATCACGGCGACGCGATGACTGATGTGACGAACAACAGTCAGGTCGTGGGAGATGAAGAGGTATGCGACCTGGGTTTCTCGTTGAATCTCGATTAGCAGGTCGAGCACACGCGCTTGAGTTACAAGATCGAGGGCAGATACCGCCTCGTCGCAGACGATGAGCTTGGGACCGATTGCCAGCGCTCGAGCGATGGCGATGCGCTGGCGCTGGCCCCCGCTGAACTCGCGTGCGTACCGGCTGCCTGCATCCTTTGGCAGCCCGACACGGTCGAGGAGCGCGCCGACCGCGGCCGTCGCGTCCTGGCGTGACCTGCCATGGGCGAGAAGCGGCTCGGTCAGGATGTCCGTGACGAGCATCGCCGGATTGAGCGATGTGTATGGATCCTGAAAGACGACCTGAATGTCCTGCGCAAGCTTGCGCCGCTCGCGCGCAGCAAGGTCCTGAGTCTGCTGTCCATTGAAGCTGATGCTTCCACCGCTCGCCGGGACCAGTCCGAGGACCGCTCGGCCCAGCGTGGTCTTGCCGGACCCAGACTCGCCCACCAGCCCGAGGGTTTCCCCGGCGCCGATGGTGAGCGAGATCCCGTGCAGCACCTCGATTCCTTTTCGCCGGAAACCTTTGGCGGGATACTGCACCGAAAGGTTCTCAACGTCCAATAGCGAGCTCATCGTCAAGCGCTCAATTCAGTTCGGGGAGCAATACGGGAGGGGGCCGGCGGATCGGTCCGATAGGTGTCTTCATCGAGGATCGCCCCAATCAGCTGCCGGGTGTATTCGTGTTCCGCGTGCCGATACAGATGGCGGTAATCGCCGGATTCGACGATCTCTCCGGACCGCATGACCGTGACTCGATCACACAGATCCGCGACAACACCGAAGTTGTGGGTCACCAGGAGAACGCTCATACTGAGCCTCTCCTGAAGGCTCCGGATCAGGTCAAGAATCTCCGCCTGAACCGTCACATCGAGAGCGGTCGTCGCTTCGTCGGCAATGAGCAGGCGCGGACCAGAAGCAATGGCGCCCGCAATAAGGACGCGTTGTGCCATGCCGCCCGAGATCTCGTGTGGATAGGAGCGAAATGTGCGTGCCGGATCCGCGATTCCAACTTGCTGCAAGAGCTCGAGGGCCAGAGCGCGTGCTTCACTCTTGGAGCCGCCCTTTGTAGACCGGATTCCCTCGATGAGTTGAGTACCGACAGTGAACGAGGGGGCGAGGTTGGACATCGGCTCCTGTGGAACATAAGCGAGAAGTGAGCGCCGGATCCGTTTCAGTTCCTGAGAGTCTTCGCCCAGGAGGTCATGTCCGTCGAGCGAAAACTCGTCGGCCTCGATGCGAGCTTCAGGCGGCAAGAGACCGAGAACAGCGAAAGCGGTCTGGCTCTTGCCGGAACCCGACTCACCGATCAGACCCAGGATTTCCCCTTGCCGCACGTCCAGGGAAATCCCGTTGACAACATTCTTCAAGTCTCCCTCGGCCGTGGGATAGGAAATCCGGAGGTTTCTAATTCGAAGGATGGCTGATTCGTCAGTCGTGTGCGCGGCCGCGCGTCGGTCTGTCGGCCGAATCGAGGTCGTTTCATGCCGGGATCGTTTAGTAGAGACAAGTGTGGAATCCTCCAGTGCGTCGCGGAGCCCGTTGCCGAGTAGCACGAAACCGCCGCCGAGGATCGCGAGCATGAGCGAAGGCCACAGGAATTGGATGGGGTACACGTAGAGATTTCCGAAAGCGTCGGCCGTCATACTGCCAAAACTTGGGACATCGTTGGTGCCCAGGCCGAGGAAGGCAAGTCCGGATTGGACGGCGATGGCGACGCCTGCGAGGAAGGATGCCGTGATGACCAGCGGACCCCGGACTGCCGGCAGGATGTGCCGCGCCAAGATGCGAGATGACGAGAGGCCAGACACTCGGGCAGCATCCACGTAAAGTTCGCGCTTTACGGCGACTACGAGGTTGCGAACCAGCCGAAAGATTGACGGGCTGAAAAGGAAACCAAATATGGCCATCATGACGATGTAGGACCCCCCGGTAATGGGGAAGACCACGATCAGGAGAACCAGCGCCGGGAATGTCATGAGCAGGTTGAATACCCACGAGATGGTTGAATCCGCTCCCGCCTTGGCGTAGCCAGAGATGAGGCCGAAGGGTATTCCGATCAGGAGCGCCACCGCGACGCCGGTAAGTGCCGACAGCATCGCCGTATTCACGGACGCGAGCAGTCGGGAGAGGATGTCTCGGCCGCTGCTGTCACCTCCGAGCAGGTAACCAGGAGTTCCGACGGGCGCGTTGACCGCATCGAGCGAACTAAAGTTCGGGCTGTGGGGAGCGATCAGCGGGGCAAGGATGCCGAGAACGATAACGATGGCGATGAGGATCAGCGACCCCGCGGCCAACGGGTTCCGCATTAGCCTGCGGAACACGTTTGGACGGCGGGTGGCCTCCGCCGGCTGAGGAATAAGGAGAGTCACGATACGCGCGCTTTCGGGTTGAGCCAGCCGTTGATGAGATCGACGATGAGGTTCATGATCACGACCAGGATGACGCTGACAGTGACGACTCCGAGAATCGCGGGCAGATCTCCCTGCACCGCCGAGTCGAAGGAGTACGTACCGAAGCCGGACAAGGCGAATATCCGTTCGATGAACAGTGCCCCACCGATCATTCCGATGAACTGAAGCGACAACGTCGTTAGTGCTGGGGACGCCGCGTTTCGCAGCGTGTATTTCAGGAGAATCGCGCGCTCCGATACGCCTCTGCTTCGGAGCGTCCGAACGTAGTCGCGTCGAAGTTCGTCAATAAGCGAGCCGCGAATCTGGCCGGCGACGCTGGCGATGGAGGCGAACATCAGAGTCGCCGCAGGCAGCACAACACTTCCCAGCCACCCGATGAATGATGTCCCGATCGGTACGTAGCCGGTCGCAGGAACGAGGTGCAACGTGATCGAGAAGACTAGAACCAGGAGGATTCCGAGAATGATCGGCGGGAACACATAGCTGATGGTCGACACCGCTTGAAGAATTCGGTCTACGGCTCCCCCTGCGCGAGCTGCGGCAGTGACGCCGAGAATGAGGCTGAACACGATGGTCAGAACGAGGGCCAGCACCACGATGGAAAGCGTCACCGGCAAGCGACTTTGCAGAGCGTCCGTAACCGGTTCCTTGGTGAAGTAGGACGTGCCAAAGTCTCCTTGAACTGCTGCGGTCACCCATGACCAATACTGCTCGATGGGAGTGCGGTTAAGGCCCAGCTGAGCGTTGAGAGAGGCAATCTGCTGGTGCGTTGCGCTACTGCCGAGAATGTTGCGCGCGACGGGGATATTGGCTAGTTGGAGGGTAAAGAAGGTCAGCGTTGTGACGGCAAAGAGAAGCACCAGACCGGTAGCTAACCTTCGCAATACAAATGGGATCATGATCGGACCTTTCGGGAGCGACGACGCCTGAGTCGTCGCTCCCGGTTGTTATTAGGAAGCGGGTTGGAACTGTTCAACCGTCAGGAGGCCGGCTGTTGCACGAGGCGTGAAGGTCACCTGCTTCGAGACCGCCACCAACTGCACCAGGGAGAACACCGGTGCAAACCACGCGTTCTGCACGCTCCACTTGTTCACGTCTCGGTAGGCGGCATCAGCAGCGTCGACTGTTGTGGCGCCGGATGCCGTGGTGAGCAATGCGGTCAGATGCGGATCAGTTGCTTGGAACGGGTTGAGGTAGCCGTTGGGGGTCAGCGTGTCGTTTGTCACGATCTGAGGCACGTTGTAGCCATTGATGAACCAGTAGATCGGGTAGGTCTTGGACCCGAGAACCGAAACAACTTGATCGAAGGGGACTGGCTTCCAATCAGTCTTGATACCGATTTCCCCCAATTCCTGGGTAAGAGTCGGCTCGACGGTCTGCGACAACACCGAGCTCGGCAGGCTCACCGTGAATCCATTCGCGTAGCCCGCCGCCTTCATCAGCGACTTCGCCTTCTGGACGTCAAATCCATAGGTTTTGTTCAGCGCCGGGTCATAGGCGCCAGTGCCAGGGTCATAGATCTGCTCGACAGGCTTGCCGACTCCTCCAAGGAGTTTCTCCACGATCGAGTTGCGGTCAATCGCAAGGTTAATCGCCTGACGGACACGAACGTCTGCCAGCGCCGGTTGGACCTCCCCGGCACGATCGGCAATGACGAGTCCGGCCCAGGCAGACGGGGCGGTCTCCTTTACGGCGAAGCCCTCAGCCTTCAACGACTGGCCCTGCGCAGGGTTGGCGAGACTGGTGATGTCGAGCTGGCCCGCTTTCAAGGCGTTGAGCTGGGCCGTCGCATCCGAGATCACGTTGACCACGACCTTTTTGAACTTGTACGCCTGGGCGTTCCAGTAACCGGACCGAAGGTTGAGCGTGTACTTGGAGCCGTTGGTGGTTGCTGTCTCGTCAAGGACATAGGGACCAGAGCCAAGCGGGTCCAACGCAGCCTTTTCGGAACCAAGCGTCGTGGGATCAGCAATCACGCCAGCGGCCTGAGCCAACTGATACGGCAACGCTGTATCGGGACGGCGAAGCTTGATCGTTACCGTCGACGCGCCAGTTGCTTTGATTGAACTGACGTTTGCGAACGCTGCCGAGGAAGCGGCGGCCTTACTCGAGAAAGTGAGAGAGGCGGCAATTGCAGTGGCATCCACAGGCTTCCCACTGCTGAACTTCATGCTGGGTCGGACTGCGAAGGTGAGCGTGAGCCCGTCAGGCGAAACCGTGTACTTTTCAGCGGCGCTCGGCTTGACCGCTCCGCTCAGGTCACGAGTGAGAAGCGAATCATATACAGAGCCCCACACATAGGACGAGGGCCCCTGATCGAGCGAACCGACCGCAAGTGATGGCGGCGCCGACGGCATCGACAGGGTTAGCACATGGCTAGACAGGCCCGTGTCGTTGCTGCTCTTGGTGCTGGACGAGCAGGCGGACAAGGATGTGGCGACGAGGCCGATGGCCGCGACCGCTAGGGCCAATCGCGAGAACTTCATTGAAACTCCTTTGTTTACACGTGGCGAGAGGGTATGAGATTCGCCCTCGAGCTGGCCCAAAACCTTGTCGAACTCGGGTTAATTCAGGCCGAGGTTGTCAAATCCGGGCCGTGTCCCTCGTGACCGCCGAATGGACACAATACTCTCTATCTTCCCGCATGGGAAGATGATGTTCCCGTTCGGGAAGACTAATCTGTCTCTGAAGGGAAGTCAACCTTGCGGTGTGTTGAAGGACCAAGCCGGCGCGTTTCTTAGGTTCACGGGAAAGCGCCCTGTGCCTCGTTTCCCACATTCGAGAACCCGTGACGACGCCACGGTCGAGTTCCGTGCTACCCGAGCCGATCGCCCGCCGCCCTCCGTTGCGCGGTCGGGTTAGCCGTGGGTCATCGGGCGGTTCTTCAGGAGTCTTCTCGGCGAATTCCTCTGCTCGCCACCTGCCGATTTGACCAACAGATGCCAGCTGACCTCACTCACGACCGCAACGGACGGCGGCAGGAAAGGAGCAGCAGATCGTGCGCTTCTTGGACGCGGCTCGCCGCAGGCGAGCGCCCTCGTCCTTCATCTGCCCGCGCTGTGCAAGCAACACCTACCTTTCGGCTCGTCTCAGTGGGACGTGCGCACTGGAGCCTCCGTGACCCTTGCTAATCACACCGACCACCACACCGGGTCCCTTGGGATCTGGCCGAACCACAGCCAACGCCCGTCCCTGGTAGGTGCGATGGGTCGCGTCAGTGTAGGACTCGGTTGTCGCGGGCGCTGCACTTCCAAGCGCAATCAGACTTCCGCCCGAGACTGTGACCTCGACCGTGTCGTCGTCCGCCATTTCAACGGTGCCGTTCGCATCGGCAAGCTCGATTCGGACGAACATCAGGTCTTGCTTGTCGCTGTCGAAAACCTCGATCTCCGGCACTACGTGCACGGTCGCTTTTCCGGCGGAGCGGAGAGCACTCCGACCGATCTCGACCCCGCGGACTCTCGCGATCGCCACCAGTTCGCCAGGTTCGTAATCCAGCTGAAAATGGGCGGCATGACGGTGTCGGGGACCCGCCGGACGGCGGCCCAATGAGCGACCATTGATGATGAGCTCCACGTCGTCGGCCGCACTGTAAACCTCTACATCCGCCCGCCGACCGGTGCAGCCGAGCCAGGCCCAGCTGGGTACGGCATCGCTGCCCCGCCACAGCATTCTGTTGACTCTTTGACCCGAGTGGTCAACTGGTCGTACGGCGATCCCTGGTGTGGAGTCAATTCTCCATACGGCTCGAGCCAAGAGCATCAATCCGCTTGGATTTCCGAGAAGGTCGATGGCGCCTCCGCCGCCCACGATCTGGGGCCACGCCCGTGCCTGACGGTAGCGATCATCGCCGTAGGTCCAGGTTCCGAGGCCCACTTCGCCGAGGTACTCCCACCCGGTCCACGCGAAATCGCCGATCACGTTGGGAAACTGTTCGACCAACGGCCAGATCTCGGCGATCTCACCCGGGAACGATTCCGAACCCAGCACGACGCGGTCCGGATAGCGGCGTGCGTCCGCACGGTATCGGACCCAACCGTAGTTATAGCCGGCGACGTCAACAGTTGCGAACGCATCTCGGCTGACGGAGTCGGCCTTGGGTAGGCGCGTCACTAACCGCGTTGCTCGCCCAATGCGATTGGAAAGCGCGTTGACCGTCGTGCTAGTTGGCCCCGCGGGCTTGGACGTGTCCGGTGAGTGGTCCTCAGCGTGATCGGGTGACCCAGCCAGCATGCTCAGGACGAAGTTCGTTGCCAGAGTAGTTGGTCGAGACGGGTCAAGTTCGCGAAGTGACGAGGAGATTTCTTGCGCTGTGCTTACGCCTGCGCGGGTCGCGCTCTCGGAAATCTCGTTACCGATCGAGTACATGATCACGCTCGGACGCAGGCGGTCTTTGGCGACCATGGATTTCAAGTCCTTTGGCCAGGTTTCTTCGAACTGAGACGCGGAGTCGTAGGGAGTCTTAGGCGTGAACCAGACATCCGTAAGTTCGTCGAGGACGTAAAGCCCGAGTTCATCGCACGCATCCAGGAAGGCGCGCGAGAGCGGATTGTGGGCGCTTCTGATCGCGTTGTAGCCCTGCTCCTTCAGGATCCGCGCCCTGCGATACTCCGCTTCGCGGAATGTGGCAGCGCCGAGTATTCCGTTGTCGTGGTGGATGCATGCCCCGCGGAGCAACGTGGGGTGACCATTGATCAGCAGGCCGCGACGTGGGTCGACTTCAACTGTTCGCAGTCCAATTTTGTGCTCTACACGCTCAGACTCCTGGCCGTCGGCGAGGACGGTCACTGTTAGTGAGTAGAGGTGAGGGTTGGTGTCCGTCCACGCGGTTGGGTTCGCTACTCGAAGGGACATCGATCCAGGCGGCCCCGAGGCGTACCCAATCAGATGTCCCTCGTCGGAAAGTTCGAGGCGCACCGACAAATCGACCGGTGAATCGCTCGCGACGGTGGTCTCCACGGTCGTCACGAACTGCAATTCGCATCCATCCTCAGTCAAACGCACACGTAGGTCGATTCCGTCAACCTCGAACCGGGCGGGCCCTGTCGCGCGCATCCACACGGGGCGATAGATGCCAGATCCGGTGTACCACCGCGCGCTTGGCAACATTGAGTTGTCTACCTGGACAACGATGTTGTGTTCGGCGCCAGGTCTCGCCAGGTGCGAGATGTCAACCTCGAACTCACGGTAAGGGCTCGCGTTGCTGCCGGCGACCGTGCCGTCGACCGACACCGTTGCGATACCTTGCACGCCTTCGAAGAGGAGGCTGACTCTCGACGCGTCGGTTGGAACCGTTAGGCGTTTCGAGTACTCATATCGACCCCCGGGGAAGAATGCACCGTGTGCCCCACTCGCCGCGTTGGCCGTTCGCGGTTCGGAGATCATGGCGTCGTGCGGGAGGTGGACCGGGACGGGGTTGCCGCGAGGGAGAGACCGAACGGTCCAATCGTCTGCGAGCAACTGGGTCCCGTGAACTGTCATTTGGCGCTTATCAGGGTGAAGGCTTGAAGGTCGGCGGCGCCTCGTCCGCGATACTTGAGGTAAAGAGCGGAGCGGGCGGACAGATCCCGTGGCAAGGGCACCTGCGAGCTCATGTTTTTGGCTGCCGTGACGGGGACCGTGGCGATGATCGGTCCCTCCAACTCGGTGCTGACCTCGAACTCCCCGGATCCTCCGCGCGATTGGATCTGAATGGCGCGGGTTTCGCGAAGATCGAAGTACTTGAACCCGGCCACGGCTCCGTCCCGCATGTTTGCAATGTACTGATCTCCGTCGCTATTGCGGTCGGGGCGGCTCTGAGTGAAATAGGGATGACGTCCGCGACGGGTAAAGCTGAGATATGGAGTGTATTTCGCGCCGCCTGCGGAGCGGAGTACGCACGCAATGTGAGCTGAGAACCGGCCATCGCCGGCTAGCGGGTCAGTGTGCAGCCCGGAGCTGGTCATCTCTGCTTGGAGAAACTTCCCCGATTCGGTGCGCTCGATCGGTTCGGCCATTGCCTGGCGACTGACTTGCGATCGGTTGGTGTGTCGGTGGTAGAAGATGAACCAGTTGTTTTCGACCTGGACCAGTCCGCCATGATTGTTCGCGAAGTAGTTGAGGGCGTCAGCTTGGGTCCGTCCGTTGAGCCCGATGTCTGCATTGCTGATTAGGATGCCGGCGAAGTTGAAATCACGGTCGGGATATGCGCTGGTCGCGTAGCAGAGTTCGTGCCCATTGATCGACGAGTAGGTGAAATAGTACGTCTCGTCGATCTTCCTGATCGACGAAGCCTCCAGGAACCCGTGGCCTTCGAACCCGGTACCCCGGGAGTTCTCAGCCACGGGGACAATCAGCTTTGGGCGGCCAACTATGGTGTGCATGTCCGCTTGCAACTCGACCACGTACGCGCCTTCATGAAGGAGTTTGCGACGGTTGATGTTCCATGCCGGGAGCGATTTCTGGCCCGGCCCGAAGCCGAAGTAGAGGAAGATCCTTCCGTCGTCGTCGACCAGTATCCCCGGATCAAACGGGAACACGTCTCCCGGCAGACCTCCCAACGGATTTCCGTCGGGGTACTCCACGTGCGCAAAGAATTCGTACGGGCCTTCTGGTGCGTCGGCGACCGCTACCGAAAGTCGCGGCACGAACTCGAGCCCGTAATACATGTAGTAGCGGCCGTCCGTGCCCTGGGCGACGTCGGGCGCCCAGAGCGCGTAGCGACCGCGTGGATTGCCGGGATCCTGATTCTTCCGGTAGGAAACCCCGTGCGGCGTCCAGTTGGACAGGTCGTCTACTGGCGCTGACCAGACAACGTAATCGTTCATGCAGTACTTACGGCCGGCGAAACGATCGTGCGAGCCAAACAAGTAGAGACGGTCCCCAAAGATGTGTGGCTCGCCGTCCGGGATGTATTCCCAACTCGGGAGGAGGGGGTTGACCGCGTGAGAGAGCATGATCATCGTCTTTCAATGCTGAGTTGCTGAAGTGTTGTCGCCGCGAAAAGGAACTACACGGCCCGTTCTTGAAGTTGCCGGAACTGACCCAACAGGTCAGCCGCGTTCTGGGTCGGACTACGGTACGGCGCTGGCATTGACCGCAGTCTTCGAGGGCTTCCAGGCCGCCTCGGCCGGTGGGTCAAATGGATCTCTCTCCTCCGGCGACGGGCTTCCCGTTTGCTCTTGCGACATCGCCAAGCCAGGTCAGGCTTGGCTTCGGCGCGCGCGCGAACGTCGTGCGGTCGACCGCGACAAGCCCGAATGTCGGGGCCCAGTGTCCCCACTCGTAGTTGTCCAGCAGACTCCAATGAAGGTATCCGCGAACATCAGCTCCCTCACCGATCGCATTGGAAAGGTGACGTAGCGCCTCCCGCGTGTAGCTGACTCGTCGTTCGTCATCTGAAGTCGCGATGCCGTTCTCAGTTACGAGGATCGGCAATCGAGTGCGCTCCCAGGTATGTCGTATTGCAATGCCGAGCGCATCGGGGCGAAACGCCGTACCGACAAGCGTGTTGTCCGGGTGCGGCGGGTGCGGAACGATCCCATTTGCGTCGACCTGTTGCGACGAGTAGGACTGAACTCCCACAAAGTCGTCCCCAGAAGTTGCATCGAGGTAGAAGTCTTCCCAGTCGTGGCGAACCTCGAGCAGTTTCGCCTCCCCGCCGGGAGACGCAAGAAACGCTTGGTTAGCGACGGACCAGCCAATCCGAGCATCTGTGCGGGATCGAAGGATCTCTCGTGCAGCGTGGTGAGCTTCGGCAAGCGGGGCGCCGTATTCGGTACTCGGAGTCGGCAGCGCCATCACGGGCGCATCTGCTATCCCTTCTTCCTGGATAGTCGGGGTCT
Source organism: Microbacterium panaciterrae (assembly GCF_039541635.1). Classification (NCBI taxonomy): domain Bacteria; kingdom Bacillati; phylum Actinomycetota; class Actinomycetes; order Micrococcales; family Microbacteriaceae; genus Microbacterium; species Microbacterium panaciterrae. The sequence goes on along the minus strand of NZ_BAABGP010000026.1, from coordinate 7,565 downwards.
GCCACTCTTTCACCTGCCCGGATCGGAAGGCGTCTTCCATCATTGTCATCATTGCCAGCATGTTTGGCTCGTTGATGGTAATGACCCACGGCACATCGTGAAGGATTTCGGCCGCTGCCGCAGCGAACTTAGTGAATCGATCGACAGCATCCGGAGCGCTCCACCCTCCCTGCTCGGCGAACCATCTCGGACTGCTGAAATGGTGCAGCGTCACGACCGGAGTCACTCCCAAATCGAACGCGGATTGAATCATTCGACGGTAGTGGGAGAGTTCCGCAAGACTGAACTGTCCGGGCCGAGGCTCGATTCGTGCCCACTCAATTCCGAAGCGGTATGCGTTCAACCCGGCATTCGCGAGGAGTCGCATGTCCTCGCCGAAACGATGGTAGCTGTCATCGGCGTCGCCGCTGAGGTCCATCCCCGGGATCAGTCCTTCCCGGGCCCACCAATCGCTGTTGACGTTGTTGCCTTCGGTCTGGTGCGGTGATGTGGACGCGCCCCAGAGGAATCCCTTTGGAAACTCCGTCATGCCAAGCCGCCTAGCCCGTTGGGCACAACCTGGTCGAGTTCATCAAGAGTCCACTCGGGCGTGGTTCGATGATCGCCCCGATAGATGGTCTTGTCCTCTTCGTACGATGACCAGCGGGCCACATTTCCGCCGCCGATGGTGAACACTTGACCGGTGGTCTGAGCGGCGGCATCGGTCGTAAGCCAGGTCACCATCGGCGCCACATAACTGGCCGGACCGGGTCCAACCTTGATGGCTTCCCACATTTCATCGGTGATCTCACCGGCAGCGTGCTTATGTTCCCAACTTGCGATCGTCGCGTGATAGAGCCGGGTCGCCGCTGCGGGGTTAAAACTGTTGGCGGTGACTCCGTGAGCTTTGTAATCGTTGGCGATCGCTTTCGTCAACGAGATGACTCCGCCCATTGCTGCGGCGAAGATCGGGTTTCCCAGCGTGCCTCGTGCGCCCTCCGACGTGACAGTGATGAAGCGCCCCCATCCACGTTCGGCCATCCCGGGCACGGTTGCTCGCGCCAAGAAGAATTTCTGAGATAAGAACAAATCGATGAAACGGTGCCATGTCTCGTCGGTCGCGCTGAGGTCACCGGGAAACAACGCGCCGGCGCAGGCAACGACAATATCGACCGGCCCAAACGTGTCGATCGCGATTTTGACTGCGTTGGCGACACCCTCAGGAGTGGCGATGGAGTCGTAGCTAGCTACGGCTTTGCCTCCTGCTCGGCTGATCTCGTCGACCGTAAGATCCGCGGCGCCTCGACTGCCGCCCTCAGCTTGCTCTGTCGTTCCCAAATCGTTTACCACGACCGAAGCGCCGTGTTCCGCCAGGGATAGGGCGACAGCTTTTCCGACGCCATTACCGCCTCCCGTGACGAGGGCTACTTTTCCGGCCAATCTCTCACTCATTGGTGGTCCTTTCCGTGGTTTCTTGGTCCTGGTTCATTGGTGGGACGACGGTGAGGGCTGCAGTTACGGCGTCAAGGAACGCGTTGAGTCGCTCCGTGGATTCGGGATCAGCGCCGCCGAGCACACGCCCCACAGGCATGGATGCCATCATCTTCATCACGTCCATGCCGAGTGCTGCGCCCGCATCCGCTTGAGGCATGAGAGCACCGAAGGATGCCATGACGACCGGGGCGGCCCGCGGATGGGCAAGCAACTCGCCGATCGTCGTTTCGTCATTGATTGGAACCGTCGCATCGTCGCCGACCACGACGACCTCGGCGTAGAGACAAACGTTTCGGCTCGATCGGGCAGCGCTGATCAGATAACGGCCGTCCTCGACCACCCACTGATTGAGTTGATCGTGCCAATAGGCGAGATCCCGACGCTCGACCCGGACGCGAACCGTCTGCGACTCTCCGGGTTGGAGGTCAACACGACCGACACCCACCAATTCCTGGGGCGCACGATCGATTTCGGAGTCGATTTTGGAGGCGTAGATTTGTACGATCTCCCTCCCCGCGCTCCGCCCGACGTTTCGGATCGTCACGGTGACCTCAAGACCGTCGGCTACCGGGTCGACAGACAACTTTTCGTAGGAGAACGAGGTGTAAGACAGTCCGTGGCCGAACGGGTAGAGGACGCTGCGTTCCTGGGCGTCATATCCTCGGTACCCAACGTAAATGCCTTCGCCGTACCGAACTCGCGAATGACTCCCGGGAAAATGCAGGTAACTGGGGGCGTCCTGGATCCGCATCGGAACGGTTTCGGCAAGGCGTGCTGATGGGTTCACCAGGCCGAAGAGGATGTCGGCGATTGCGCTGCCACCTGCCTGCCCCAAGAGCCCACCGCTGAGGATGGCCGGCGCCAGCGCGTGCACGGGGGCGAGGTGAAGCACACCGCCCGCGGCGAGCATTACGATGGTCCGCGGTTGAACGTTTACCACGGCCTCGAGAAGTGCTAGCTGCTGCGCCGGGAGGTCGATGTTCTCCCGGTCGAAGCCTTCAGATTCTTGGTCGGCGGCAAGCCCGAGAAACACAATTGCCGTGTCAGATCGGCGGGCAAGTTCGACGGCCTCGACTAGCAGCTGGTTTGGTTCCTCAGTTTGACCGACGGCGAAACCCTTCGCGAACTCGACTGTCGCGCGTGGCGCTCGCAAGCGAATCTCGTGGAGGGGGATGTCCAGGCGCGTGGTCCGCACATGTGAGCTCCCGCCGCCTTGATAGCGGGGCTCAACGCCGAATGGCCCGATAACCGCGAGGCGCCCGCTTTCAGCCAGGGGCAGGAGGTCACCCTCATTCTTGAGCAGAACAATGCTGCGGGCGGCTGCTTCTCGTGCAAGCGAGTGGTGCGCGTCATAGTCGACGTCAACGGGGCGTCGATTCGCTTGAGCTCGCAGTCCGGTTCGCGCGATGGCTGCCGCGGCCCGGTCGACGACCGCCTCGTTCAGGCGACCTGACCTGACAGCGTGGACCACACGTGCGTCAAAGGGACTTGTACCGCCTGGCATCTGGAGGTCGAGACCGGCATCAACCGCCGCAACTCGGTCCTTCACCGCGCCCCAATCACTCAAGACGGCGCCTTTGAAGCCCCATTCCCCTCGAAGCACATCGGTGAGTAGCCAACGATTCTGTGAGGCTAGTACGCCATTGATTCGGTTGTACGAGCACATGACCGTCCACGGTTGCGCGTCACGAACGACACGCTCGAAGGCGCGCAGATAGATTTCGCGAAGCGGACGGTCGTCAACGTCTGAACTGAGCCGCATGCGGTCTGTTTCGGCATTGTTGGCGGCAAAGTGTTTGAGGGACGCCCCGACCCCTCCGGATTGAAGGCCGTTTACCCAAGACGTCGCGAGCAGCCCGGTGAGGAAGGGATCCTCGGAAAGGTACTCGAAGTTGCGGCCGCAGCGAGGGTCACGTTTGATATTGACGCCAGGGCCGAGCAGAACGCTCACCCCCTGGGCTTGCGATTCTGCCGCTAGAGCCCTGCCGATTCTGTGGGCGAGTTCCGGATCCCAACTTTGCCCGAGCCCAACGGCAGGTGGAAAGCATGTAGCCGGCGCGCTTTCGCCCAATCCTAGGTGATCGGCCGCGTCGCCCTTTTGCACCCGAAGCCCATGTGGACCATCGGCCATGGTGAACGCCGGCACTCCCGGAAGACTCTTTGATTCCCAGAAAGATTCTCCGCCTCCGAGTTGCGCCTTCTGGGCGAGATCAAGATAGCCGATCGCTTCCACGGCCACTCTTTCGATCGGATCTGTCATGAGTTTCTCCAAGGATCTAGCGAAGCCATCTCGCACGGTGTTCTCTGCTTCTTCTTTCGGTTTCGAGGCCAGCTCAACGTTCGCCCGGCCTCGAACTCTCCCCGTCACACGATGAATTCCCGACGGGCGAAGAGACGAGGAGTCAACCCCTCCTTCGGCAGGGTCCGCTCTCGGTCTCACCGCCCATCACGGTTAGCGGACACTCTTGATGGGAAGCACAGCGAGCGCGCCAACCAGGGCGACAACGACGACGGCGATGTAGAGCGCGAGGTAACCGCCGAAGGTCAAGACGATGAAGCCCGCGAAGGCTGGACCTACCACGCTCGGGAGAGTTGAGGCGATGTTGAGTACGCCCAGGTCTGTACCGAAACGCTGCGCGTCTGGGAGCACCGAGCTCATGAGGGCTTGATCGACGGAGATGAAGGTCCCGAATCCGAGCCCTACGACCATCCCGGAGATGATGATCCCAAGAACCGACGGTGCCACGATCGGCACGAGCGCTCCCATCGCAATGATGAGTCCACCTGCGAGAACGAGGGGTTTCCGTTTGCCGATTCGGTCAGAGAGCGGACCCGCGATCGAGGTGGAGATAAGGATGGTGGGAAGTGTTGCCAGACCGAGCAGCGGAGCCAGTTTCAGCGACTCAGCAACAGGAACATGAATGTAATCCTGGAGGATGTACAGCCCGTAGGTGTTGAGCAGGCTGAACCCGCCGAAGAGCAGGAAGCGTCCGAGGAAGCCCCAGAAGAAGTCCGGGAACTTGATCGGGTTGACCCAGAAGGCTTTCAGGAAGGCGAGCACGTTGAAGGGCTGGCGCGGCTCCCCCCGGTTGTCCTTGTCCTTCAGAGCCACAACGAACCACACCGTCAACAGCAGCAGAACGCCTGCGATAGACGCGTAGCCAATTGGGATCATTGTGACGAAGAAGGATCCGATGATCGCGCCGAGAACGCCTGCCACCAGCGTGCCAAGTCCAACAAGCGTGGAGTAGCGACCGCGGAACCGGGTGGGGACCCGGTCTGGGAGGAGCGCAGAAAAGGGCGCTCCGAAAGCGTTGAATCCAAATTGAACGAATACGACGGCGAGGGTCAGTGTGGCGATCGAGGTGGAGAGTCCGGCCGTGATCATCGCGACCGATCCGATGAGGGCGCCGATAAGGATCCATGGGCGCCGGGATCCGAATCGGCTCCGGGTCCGGTCGGTGAGGACGCCGGCGAGCGGCATGGCAAGCATTGCAGCGAAGGCGGAGACCCCACTGATCAGGGCTAACGCGCTCACCTTGCCTGCGTTATCGATTTCTTGTGCTTGCACCGCAGCGAAGTAGTTGGTGGCGCTAAATGCAAGGAATGGGACGGCGGAAATGAACGGCGCAAAGCGGAAGAGGACCCGCAGGTCTTTCGGCAGCTTCTCTTTCGGCAGCTTCTCTTTCGGCGGCCTTCCAAGGTCCATGGCCTCGCCGGAACTGGCGGGAATCGAGGCTGTCAAAGGGGTGATCGGTTCAGCCTGTGCTGCAGGTCGGTTGGTGGGCTCCATTGCCAAATCCTTCTTAAGTGGGTCATTCGAGGAACAAGCGGGTCAGTCAGATTTCTCCGAAGAGATGTCGGCTGCCGTGGCATCCAACTAAGCGGGAGAGCAGCCAACTGCAATCGGACTAGAAACCAACATCGTGTCGGTTTCTGCCGTTAGCAACAAACCATACCCATGTCGGTTTCTTGTTGCAAGCCCGCGCTGAAATTCCTGCGGCGCGCCTCACCCGCTTCGCCGCCGAACACACGATCGGCGGCATCCGAGCGAAAGCACCGGTGCGCGGCACGCAAGAAGAATTCCGGTCGCTCGACTCGCACTCACACTTCGAGAAGCAGGCCAACGGGGCGGACTCTCCCAACGCTCGTCCGGAGAGACCTACGACCCAGGCCGGCTACATGCGGTCGGCTGAACCCTCAGCAACCCGCCCGGCCAGAGCCGCGAAGAACTCTTCTACGAGATCAGCCATGTCAATGCTGGGATCGTATAGCCATCGGATCTGCAAGCCGTCCTCTAACGCGGCGAGAATGATTGCGAACTTCTCGGGGTCGGCGGCAAGCGGAATCCTGCCCTCATCGCGCATTTCTCTTAGCATCGCAGTGGAAGCAAGCTTGTTCTGCTCATAACGATCGCGGAAGAATTCGTGGGCAGGGTTCGCCGGATCGGTCGCTTCAGCGGAGAGACGGCTGAAGAGCTGCACAAGACCGGGGATTTTTGCATTCTCGCGAATGAAGCCCGCGATCAACTCCGCTCGATCCACGGTCGGTGCGTTCTGCTCTTGCAGCCATCGGCCAGTCGCGAGCTCGTCGCGTCGTCGAAGTACCTCGGCGAAGAGGTCTTCCTTCTTGCGAAAGTGATGCAGCAACCCGGCTCGACTCAAATTAGCGGCCTCGGCGACTTCCGCGAGCGTGGCACCGTTGTAACCCCGTTCAGCTATCACCTGCAGGGCGACGTCAACGAGCTCCTCCTGCTTGGCGACACCCTTCGGATACTTGGTGATCGGACGCATATCCCGATGATATCCAACTTGCGCCTAGAAACCGACAGCGGTATGGTTTCAGAAATCCGCAAAACAAACCATCTGCTGGTTTGTTTCCACCTACGGGAGAGCTTGGGCAATGAAGCCGCCAAGAAGGGCAGGCAGGTCGCGCTGGACACGACCCGAAGGCGTTCCTCGCGCGCAGAGCGGTCCAATTGTCGCCAACGAGTACTCGAGTTCACCCGGGGTCGGACCGATCCGAATCGGAATCCTTGGTGCAGCGCGTATTGCGCCGATGGCGCTCCTCAAGCCGGCTCAGAGGATCGGCATTCCGGTCGTCTCGGTTGCCGCGCGCGACGTAGAGGTCGCGCGACGCTACGCCGCAAAACATCGCATCCCTCGCATCCACGACAGCTACCAGGATCTCCTCGATGATCCCGAAATTGATGCCGTCTACATCCCCCTACCAGCCTCCCTCCACGCCCAGTGGACAATCGCGGCAATCGCGGCGGGAAAGCACGTGCTCTGCGAGAAGCCCTTTACTGCGAACGCCGCGCAAGCAGAACAGGTTGCATCGGTCGCGGCACGGAGCGACCGCGTTGTGATGGAGGCGTATCACTCCGGACATCATCCGCTCGTGCAACGGTTGCGGGATCTCTTGGCAAGCGAAATCGTCGGAGAAGTGATTGCCGCGCGCGCAACGTTTGCCGTAGCCATCCCTCCGCGAAAGGACATCCGATGGAATCCTTCCCTCGGCGGGGGTGCACTGTTGGACGTCGGATATTACCCGGTGCGAATGCTCAGAGACCTGTTCGGGGAGCCGACCGTCCTGTCTGCCCAAGCGACGGAGCGTGACGGCGTCGATGGTGCAGTAACCGCGCGGCTTCAATTCGCGAACGGGGTGCTGGGATATGTCGAATGCTCGATGTGGCCGCCGCGCTTCGCAATGCCCTCACTTACGATCGCCGGGACCCTCGGGACGCTGCGCGTTCGTATGCCCTACCACCCTCAAACGTCGGGGCGAATCACATTCACCTCCGATGACGACCGCTGGGCGGAGAAGCCGGATTCGACGTCGACATACCTCGCTCAACTCCGCGCCTTTCGAGAGTCAGTTCTGTCACGATCCCCCATTCGCACGGACGCTCCGGCGGCAGTGCGGCAGATGACGACGATCGACGCGATCTACCAAGCTGCCGGAATGACCCCGCGCTGCACCTGACCCCGAAGGTGCCACCCGAGAGGAATAAGTATGACCGAATTGGGCTCATCGCAATCCAGAGTGTAGGTGGGGTCTGAATCCTCCGGCTTCGAGCAGCGATCTCGCGA
>NZ_BAABGP010000025.1:0-4810 GCF_039541635.1 Microbacterium panaciterrae | reverse complement strand
CGCGCCGGCGCCGTCCTACACGCCTGCCTCACCTGGGCAACCCTAATAGGAGACACGCCCTAGCGGGCCGGCGGGATGGGGAGGTGGCGCTCGACCAGATCTGGAATGCCGAAACCGCCGGCTACCGGGTCATCGTGATTGCGGGTGACTTTGCGCGTCGTCTCGCGCTCGCCGTCGCGCTTGCCGGTTTGCCGCCCACCTCGACGACCGTCAACGGCCGAACGGTGCTTGTGGCGACGATCCGCGACATTCCCCTCGTGCGACGGATCCTCGCCGAGGTTGATGCACGCGCCGGGGTGTCGGCAGAGCATCGCGACCTCGCCGACATTGGTGGAGCGGTCGCAGAAGCCTCATCCGAGTTCTCCGCGGCCGTCGCGCAGGACGACCCGTGGCGCGAGTACGAGGGCGAGCACGTCTCCCTCTTGGCGCGGTCGCACACTGAGCTATTGAAGATCGTGCAGTCCGTGCTCGGACCGCTCGCCGGCGACGACCCACGACATATTCCTCTGCGCCAAACGCTCTTCGCCTTCCTTGACAACGACATGCGCTGGAACGTCACGGCCGCGACGCTCGGGCTTCATCGTCAGTCACTCGTCTATCGGCTGAGCCAGGTTGAAAAACTCACAGGTCGCAGCGTTCGGCGAACTCAGGACGTTGCGGAGCTGTGGCTCGCTCGCAAGGCATGGGAGCAGTCCCTAAGTCGGCGCGACTCGTCTTCGGGCCGATAGCAACTCGTTGGCGTGCGGTGGCGACCACGGTTTCCGTCATCGCTGCACCAACGCGATTCGCTATCGGCCCTTTGCGCGTCGAGATGAGAACGCTCCGCAGCCGGTCAGTTCCGGGGGCTATCGAGAACCGGAGCGAGATAGCGACCTGTCGCGGACCCCGGGCTACGAGAGATATCCTCCGGACGGCCCGTCGCGACGATCCGTCCGCCGGACGTGCCGCCTCCTGGCCCCATATCGACGACGTAGTCGGCGTTTGCGATCATCTCAAGGTCGTGCTCGATAACGATCACGGTCGCTCCAGTATCGAGGAGCTGGTCGAGGACGGAGAGGAGAACTCGAATGTCGGCCGGGTGCAGGCCGACGGAGGGTTCGTCGAGGATGAAAAGGGTCCCAGTGTGTTTGCGGGCGAGTTCAGCGGCGAGCTTCAAGCGTTGAGCCTCGCCCCCGGAGAGTGCGGGCGTGTCTTCGCCGAGCGTCAAGTAGCCCAGGCCGAGGCCGGCAAGCTTCTCGAGCTTTCTGCATACTCGTGGGTATCCGTCGAGGGCGACTATGGCTTTTGAGACTGTCGTCGCCAGGAGCTCGGGCAGACTTCGCGCTCCGTCCCTTGTCGGGATGCGGATCTCGTCTGCCGCGTGCGCGTAGCGGCTACCGCTGCAATCAGGGCAGGGGATGTCAACATCGGGGAGGAACTGAACATCGAGGACGACCTGACCGGTGCCTTCGCATCGTGGGCACCTTAGTGAACCGGTGTTATAGGAGAAGTCGCCTGCCGATAGTTGGCGAATCTGGGCTTCTGGCGTCTGTGCGAAAGCGCGACGCAAGTCGTCGAGCACACCGCTGTACGTGGCAACAGTTGAGCGCACGTTGGTGCCGATCGGAGTCGCGTCGACGACTTCGGCGCGGGATAGACCGGCCGTATCCACCCCAAGAACGTGCCGGGGGAGTGCGCGCCCTTCGCTGGCCGCCGAGATCGCGGGAGCAAGGCTTTCCAGAATCAGTGTTGTCTTGCCGGACCCGGACATGCCCGTGACCGCGGTTAGGCGCCCTTTCGGAATCGTCACATCGAGTCCCGACACAGTGTGCACCGGGGATGTGGTGAGCCGAATCATCCCGCTGGCGAAGAGTTGTTCGTGCGGGATCCTAGGTCGGATCTCGACAGGCGCCCGCCCGGCGAGGTGGTCGCCAATGAGAGATTCCGGATGAGCGCTGATCTGCGCAATCGTCCCCTGTGCGATGATGTTGCCGCCGTCGGCGCCGGAGCCGGGGCCGATCTCGATCATCCAGTCCGCTTCGCGGAGTACCTGCACGTCGTGGTCGACGATCACGACGGAGTTGCCATCGTGGAGTAGGTCACGCATGACCCCGATGAGGCCGTCGATGTTCGCTGGGTGCAGGCCGATGGAAGGTTCGTCGAGTACGTAGAGCACGCCTGTCGTCTCGTTCCGCACGGCGCGCGACAACTGAACTCGCTGTCGCTCTCCGGTCGAGAGGGTCGCGCTGGGGCGGTCGAGAGTAAGATAGCCGAGCCCAAGTTGGACCAAGCGCTTGCCCATCTCGGCGAATTGCCGTGTGATCAGCGCCGCCATGGGGCGCATGTCCGCGGGCACGAGGCTGGGTATCTGCGCGACCCAGGCCAGTGCATGATCGAGGTCTTTAGCGGTGGCTTCCGCGAGGTTAATGCCCTCAAGTTCAGTGCCCAAAGCCTTCTGTGAAAGGCGGGTGCCGTTGCATGCTGAGCACGGTTGTGGGGTGATGAAGCGGTTGACACGAACGAGTCCTGCCTCGCTCGTCGCGTTGTTCATAGCTTCGCGTACCGCCAGGCGGGCGCTGCGATAGGTGAAATTCAGATCAAAGAGTTTTCCGGACTTGGAAGGCACACGAATCTGACGCTTTTCGGCCGGACCGTCGAGGACGACCTGCTGCTCGCGCCGTGTCAGATCCCGGAAAGGAACATCGGTGCGGACGCTGAACTCTGCGACGACTTGGGGCATGACGCCGAGCCCGAACATGCGCCAGGGGGCGACGGCACCTTCGGCGATAGTTTTGGCCGGATCGGGGACAAGGGCGCCGTCATCGATGTCGCGCACCACGCCGGTGCCGGCACACACCGGGCACGCGCCATCCGAGTTAAACGCCAGGGACTCGGCGCCAGGGGGATAGAACTCAGCACCGCACTCCGGGCAGATGAGGTTCTTGTTGGCGGCGACGTCGATCGTCGGTTCGAGACGGTGTCCGTTCGGACACAGGTGCGATCCAAGACGGGAGAACATCACGCGCAGCACGTTCAAGAGCTCCGTCGAAGTGCCGAACGTGGAACGCACGCCTGGAACCGACGGCCGTTGCCGAAGCGCGAGTGCGGCCGGCACGTGCCGGACCGAGTCCACGGCGGGGCGGCTCGCGTGAGACATTCGTCGACGCGTATAGGTCGAAAGGGCTTCGACATATCGACGCGATCCTTCGGCGTAGAGCACGCCCATGGCCAATGAGGACTTGCCTGAACCTGAGACGCCCGCGACGGCGACGAGTTCACCCAAAGGGACGTCGACGTCAACGTTCTTAAGGTTGTGGACTCTGGCTCCACGTACCGCGATCGACATCGGTCCTTCGCTTGCCGCTGACGATTCGTCGACCTTCATTCTTCCTCCTAACGCGTCGGCAGGCGGGGCGCTTTCATGCGCCCCGCCCGTCCAAGTCATGTCAGCGGGCGCCCCAGAAGGCGTCCTCGGCGGCGCCATCCTCGGAGAACAAGTGGACTTCGATGATCTGGCCCTCTCGGACGGTCAGCAGGTCCACGCCGCTCATGTCCATCGAGACGTCGCTGCGACTGCCTGCGAAGCGAACCGGAACGGCGACGAGCTCGCCGTTCGTCATCGCAGGTCCTGTCACGGAAAGCCGAAATGTGCCCTCGCTCGCGGTCATCATCCCGCCCAGGAGTGCGCCGACACCGTCGATCCCGCGATGGTCGCCCGAGAACTGATGGGCGCCAGGCTGATGCCAAACGACGTCGGAGCTGAGCAACGCCATCGCGCCCGGAACGTCTCCGCCGCCTAGCGCGGCGAAGTATGCGGAAGCGACGGCGGCAGGGGTGTTTTCGGTCATGTCATCTGTCCTTCGTTCGTTATCGGATAAGTCATGATTACATTTGGTAACCTGTTACCTCAAGGTAACTAAGGGAAGGGCGGTTGATGGCGCCTCCTCAATGGAACGTGATGGTCAGGACATGTCCCTCCCGCACGTCTCTCGCGCGGATCGCGAACAAGTGGACAGCGATGATCGTGATCGCGCTCAGTGGAGGCCCGATGCGATTTGGAGAGGTGCGGCAGGCTGTCGACGGGATCAGCGGCAAAGTTCTTGCCGACACGCTCAGAGAGCTTGAGCGGGACGGCATCGTGTCCCGCACATCGTTCGCTCAGATGCCTCCTCGGGTTGACTACGCACTCACGGCACTGGGTGATTCTCTTCGAGAACCGCTCACCGCCCTGGGGCGTTGGGCGGAGTCCCACATTGAAGAAGTGGAAAGAGCCCGAGCTGACTACGATCGCTCGATTCTTCACCATGTCTCGCTGTCCGAGTAATGGCTACGCGGCTTAGCTGAAGGTCAATCGATCCGCGATCCCTGCGCGGCGGAACGCGGAGATCAGGTCAGTGCGGTCGCCCACGAAGTGGCGCCATCCTTCGATGTGCGCGGGAACAACCCGGCGCGCTCCCAAGAGCCTCGTCGCTGTCGCCGCCATGTCATTGTCGAGGGTCACGAGCGCGCCGTCGAGAACCGGCTTGTGACGCACGCCACCGATGAACAAGACAGCGATATCGATCGGCGCGTATCTGGCTGCGATCTCGTCAATCAGCGCCATTGATGCGTTATCCCCGCTGACGTATATCGATGGTTGATCGGACGCTTGGAGCAGGAATCCGATACAGTCGCCGGAGAGGTCCTCCGATCCTTCGGGGCCGTGCAGGGCGGGCATGGCAGTGATGGTAACCGGAGTACCGTCGGCCGAATTCACGGTGATTGATGGCTCTTCGCATTTGGGGGTGTAGGTCGGGGGCGTGCGGCGATTGCCGGATGGGGGTCGAGGTCT